>JAGXQV010000145.1 GCA_018336195.1 Sulfuricella sp.
GGGCGAAATTGAAACCCGCCGAAACCATCGGCGGGGCTGCCGACGCAAGGTTCGAGCAAACCGCCAGCAAAGCGGCGAGAACCGCCAACCGGCGGAATATTTGGAACCTCATGATGATCTCGATCCACACTGATGCGGCCTGGCTAGAGTTTCATTCCGTAGAAAAGATGCATGTAGTCCCGTTCGCTTAGGTCGTAGTTGGTTGTCGCATAGACCTTCCCGTTGGTCGCCCAATTGATGGGGGCATGAACCATGCCGTTGGAAACCGTGACATCACTGGTCGCGCTGATCTCCACGCTGCCGCCGGGATAGCGCGAGTCCTGCATGACGTACTTGAGGTCCATTCTCCCGGCCCCCGAGTTCAGGTGAACCGTCGTCAGCGTTGGAAACGATACCTGGACAGTGGTATGGACCGTTCCATTTACCGTGTAGGTGGTTCCCGGCAGACGGTAATTGGAATAGACGATGTCCGCCGCGTACTCGTCCTTATTGCCCGTCGCCGAAACCGTCATTGAACCGGTACCGCCCATACCGTCCGAAATGGTTTGGGCTTCGGCCAGCCGCAGGGAAAAGCCGGAAAAAATCAAAATCAGGGCTAAGAGCTTAATAAATTGCATAATTCCTCCAAAAACACCGTTAACAAAATAGGAGCGCCGATGTCTCGCCGGCCTGTCGGCAGGATGCCGGCGCTCCATTTGACGATAGTTGCAGCTCCAACACCTTGAGGCTTGCCCGGCTACTTCACCCGGAACCCCTGTGCGCGCTTGCCAGTGCCGCTCTTGATGAACAGCTTACCGTCCTCCCCTACCCACCAGGCATCCTGGGCATGTGCGGCAGGCACGCTTGCCAGTGCCGCTTCAGGCATCAAGG
The DNA here is from genome assembly GCA_018336195.1 of Sulfuricella sp. Classification (GTDB taxonomy): domain Bacteria; phylum Pseudomonadota; class Gammaproteobacteria; order Burkholderiales; family Sulfuricellaceae; genus JAGXQV01. The sequence continues at coordinate 871 of JAGXQV010000145.1, forward strand.
TATAGGTCTTGCCCAGCAGTTGCAGGTTGATGCAGCCGTCCCCGGTGCCGGTCGCCTTGGCGTCGCCATCCAGCGCTTTGACGGCGGCCAGCAATTGAGCGGGCTCGGCGAACGCCGGGTACAGGGTCTGGCGGGTACCGCCACCATCCTGGTAAGCCAGCCTTCCCTGGGCGTCGGCAACAATGCCGTGTTGCCCGCCGCCAGTCTTGCCCGCCAGCCACCCGGGCTGGAGCGGATAGCTGACGTTGTTGAGGGTCACCAGGATCAGTCCATCCTCCGTCACCGTGACGGTGGCGTTCTTATCCAACGCGGCGAGTTCCCCCGCCAGTGTCGAGAAATCCGACGCAGTAGATGCGAAAGTGATAATGACGCCATTCTTGACGACTTCCGCCTTGCCCTGGGCGTTGAAGGATATGCCGTCGGCCCGACTGGTATCCACGGCCAGCTTGCCGACGGGAAGCGCAAAAATGCTGCCTGAACCGGTTTCCAGGCGAAGCATGCCGCGCTTGTCCTGGCCGCTGCTAGCGACTTTCATGCCGGTCGCGGCGCCGATGACGTCGGCGACAACGCCTTCGAGTGGCTTGTCGCTACCAATCCGGCTGGAGGTACCGCTGATCTTCGGCACCACCGCCCAGACTCGCAAGTTGAGGTTACCGATATCGCCCGACACGAGGGGATCGCCCACCGCTCCACCTTTGCCGCTAGAAGACCCCAAATAGACCCCGGATATCTTGCCGGAACCGTTCAGCACCGCAGTTTCGCCGGCGTAGAGCTTGCCGCCCTTCACCGCCGCGAACCCGTTGGTGCTGGCAAATGCATCGGTCGGCAGGGTTACCACCCCGCTCGCTACGGCAATCACGGTTTCCCCGGTTCCCACGCTGACGCTTGACGACACCAAAGTACCGGCGGTATCGGCGGTCACCACGATGACCCCACTCCCCTTGCCGCCGCCCACCGCCAGCAGCGGCTGGTTGCTCTGGCTGGAACTCATCGTTACGGTTCCCGAGGTCACTTCGAGTACCGGCGTCGGCACTCCGTCCACGCTGACCACTTTCACCATCAAGACCGTGTCGGCGGAGGTCGGCGTGATGCTGAGAGTCTGTCCGCCAATCGAGATGGTGACGGGTTTAGGTGACGCGGAGGCAGCGCCGCCGCTTCCCGACGCCGCGCCAAACGACGGCAAGGAGATGGTGGCACCATCGACCTTAGCATTCATATCGACGCTGATGGTGCTGCCGGCACCGGCGACCAGCGTGGCGGAAGCACCCAAAGTCGCCGTGCCGCCTTCGGCAATCGCCACCGGCTTGCCGCTGTCGCTGGTAATGGCGGTAACCGGCGCAGCGACGGGGCCGGGGTCGTAAGACGCCGCCGGCGCGGATGCCGCCGCCTGCACCGAAATCCGCACGTTGCCGCTGGAATAATGGATATCGAGGTCGATCCGCGCGCCACTCCCTTCGGGGGTCACCGTGAAAGTGCCGGAGTCCAGATAAGACGCCAGCAGCTTATTGATATCCGTCACCCCCCAATACGAGAGCATCGAAGCCGGCAAATGCGCTTCGAAAAAGCCGAAATGCAGGGAACCATCCTTGTTGAAATGAGGCCCGCCGACAAGCGTGTTCAGCGACGGCTGCATCGTGTTGGTCGCCGCCGTATAGCTCACCAGGCCGAACACCTGTGCATCGGTCACCAGGACGATGCCGGTGTTGGCATTCTTTTGTTCTTCGGTAAACCCCGGATAAGAAAGATCGGATACAAAAACCGACAACCCCGCCAATTTTTCGGAAGCGGCCTTATCCACGTTGTTGGTCGGCCAGTTGTCGAGGCTTGGCGTCGGCGAGATGTATTCCTGATGTACCGGCGACACATTGATCGTCACCGGGACAACACCTCCAACCGCCGTGCCGATGCTCCAACTGGCGTTTCTGCCGGCCCCCCCCAGCATGCGCGGGGTATAGCCGCGTATTTTCAGGGCAATGCGGAATTGCGTGGTCGTATCGTAGCCTGCAGTCGAAAGATCATAGCCGTAATCGCTCGGCGTCAATTGCACCTGGATATTGCCGCCGCTGATATAGACCACCGGGATGAAGGAATTATTCGAATTCGTTCCGCCAACCACCGCTACCGAATCGATGCACGACACCGTGGCATCGCTGGAACACAACGGGAACGCGGAAACATTTGTAACCGAGAAATCCGCAAATCCCGCCAGATTGTTGCCGCCGGCGTCCTGCAAGGGGTTGGTGGCGGGAACGGTATAGCTTACGGTGACGGTATCGCCGGCGACCATCGGCGCGGAAAGGTAGATGCCGAGTCCATTTCCGCCTACGACAGCAACATTGCTGATCGTGCGTGACTGGCCGTTGACCTTGACGGCGAACGCAGAAGTAGCAAACGCTGTCGCCGGTGTCTTCAGATTGCCGCTAAAGGTCACGCCGACGTAGCCCCCGGCACACCCCAACGGGTAGGTCGTGCAGTTATATCCCTGCGCCACGGCAGAGTTAGCAACCACCGCACTGGCCGGAGCGGTAAAGGCGATGTTGCCGACCGCAACCCCGGTCAACGTAATACCGCCATACGTCCATTTAGCGTCGTTGCCGGCGGCGTCCTTGCCGGTAATGGACATGCCATAAACGACTCCGGATACCAGATTGGAAACATCCGCGGTACAAGCGTTGGTGGTGTCCGACAAGTCGAGCGTGTGCACACCGGAATGCAGCGCGTTGCCTTTCAACGTGCAGGTGTGCGGCGCACTGGCGTCCGTGCCGCTAATCACGGAGAAGGAGACGGTGCCGCTGGCGAGATCCTTGCTCAAGGTGTACTGGATCGCCGAGGCGGCGGTCACGTTGCTGATGGAGGCGCCATCCGCTGGTGCCACATTGCTAAGAACCGGCGCGGAGGTGTCGAAAGTGACGTTGACTATCCCCAAGGTTCCGGTAGCACTGTTACTGGCGGCGTCTAGTCCGCTTAAAACGATGTCGTAGATTGCCCCGGAAACCAGGTTGGATACATCAGAGGCACAGCTATTGGTGGTATCGGAAAGATCAAGCGTATGCGAACCGGCCTTAAGCGCGTTGCCCTTCAGCACGCAGGTATGCACGTTGCTGTCCGCTGTGCCGCCAACCTGCGTAATCACGACATTTCCGCTCGCCAAATCGCTGCTCAGGGTGTACTGGAGCGCGGAAGAGGTCGTCACGTTATTGATAAAGGCCCCGTTGGCCGGAGCCACATTGGAGAATACCGGCGCGCTGCCCCCGCTGGAGGCCCGAGTAACCGTCAGTGTGTAAGATTGGGTGGTGGCGCCATCCTGGGCGGTGACATCGACGGTGACCGTGTTGGTTCCGACATTCAGATTGACTGGCGTCGAAGGACTGGCGGTGGTGTTCACCTTCGCGGTCGCCCCGGCGAAAGTCGCCGTGGGCGTGACGGTGATGTTCGAAGTCGCGTTGTCTACCGCCACCGCATAGGCCGTCGTGCCGCCGGCGAACGCCGGAGACAACGTGCCGCTGGAAAGGGTCAAGGCGCTCAGCGTGGCGTCGCTGGAAGCCTTGGTGGTAACCACGAAATCGCCGCTGGATGAAGCGCCGGAAACACCAATGGTTAGGGTAGCAGTAACCGACGTCAGGTAACTGGAACTGGACTGGATCGAAACCGCGACCGCATCGTTATTATTCAGGGTTCCCGCCAGACTGGTCCAACCCAGCCATGCGCTTCCTCGATAGATGTTGTACTGCGCGGAAGCATCGCCGGATAGCGAAATCGGCGTTCCATCGACAATACCGCTGATCGGCAAGTTATCGGAGACAACCGCCGTGGAAAGATTGACGCCAGCCTTGGTCGGAATGGATATGGCCGCCTGTGCATCCAGAGCCAGCATCATCAGAATGGAAACAAAAAATGCGACGACTAGCCGCAAGGAGTCTTTGCCCACCATTTTCACCTCATCATTAATAATTGTTTCATTTGTCTGCCGGCAAAAAAACCGACTCCATGAACTCAAGAGCCGCCGCTTACACAAAACTTACAAATTGGCCGGATAACCAGTGTTTTTTTATAACCGTGCGAAAATATTTAAGAAATCATTACCCGGCAATATGCATCACCCACAATTAGCATTTCCCCAATTCAGAATGAGGGTTTTTCCCATTACCGAATTAGGTTTTTTCCAATTGGTTCGATTCCCGACCGCGCCGAGCCTCAAGCAGGCACTGACGTAGACATCATTCTTATGCGGCTACGAGGCTAAATGGCACGGGGGATTCGAACCAATACTCCGCAGCCTTAGCCGTGCGAGCGGCTAGATAACTTCTTATTCAGACGATAAACCGTGAAATAGTCTACTCATAATCCATATTGGAATATCCAGAACAGATGCCCCCTATCAAATGCATCTATACAAATGCTCTTATTGCAGACAAAATTTGAAAAAAACAAAGGATAACTAAAACAATTTGGGGGAAACAAATGCTGGCGGAACTCAGTAATCTGGTGCTTGACTTGTATCGTGGTTGCCGCGAACAAGCGGTAGACACCTACCAGAAATGGGCCTTTGAACGACTGAAACAGTCATTGCCTTTCGATTCAGCGCTATGGATGACCGGCGCACTGCACCCGGACGGCAGCGATGCCGATATTCACACCCACTACCTGCACCAGCAGCCGTTGCAACTTCTGATTGACTGGTCGCGGACCCCGGATCGCGCCACGTTTTCCAGGAAGGTCCTGCGCAACCCGGGGATTTCCTTTTCCTGCATCACGTCGCAGGAATTTGGAAGAGAATTGGCCGAGCACAGCCGCCGCTACAACATCGAGCATATTCTGGCGACCAGCCTGAATGATCCGGTCGCCCATTTGAGTGAGCTGATCTCGATTTACCGCGCCGACCCCGCCTCGCCTTTCGGCGAGGCGGAGCGCCGGTTGCAACAGAGCATCGTGCCGCACTTGTCCGAGACGTGGCGCATCAACCGCACGCATCACCTCGCGCAGGTCAGCCAGCCCAGTTGCGCGGTCAAAGCTTATTCGGCAACCGTCGACAGCCAAGGCATCCTGCACCTCATTGAGCCGGGCTTTACCCGCCTGCTGCAAAACGAGTGGTCCACCTGGCAAGGACCGACACTACCGCTGGACCTGGTTAAGCAGATGGATCAAAAAGGCTCCAGGTATATCGGCAATACCCTGTCGATCAGCCTCTCGGTCTTGAATGACCATTTCCTGTTGCGCGGACGCCAAAGAACCCCGGTTGATGCGCTGAGCAAACGAGAAAGGGAAGTTGCGGAACTGTTCTCCGCCGGCAGCACCTACAAGGATATCGCCAAAACGCTCACCCTTTCGCCAGCCACCGTGCGCAACTATCTGAACACCGTCTACCTCAAGCTGGGCGTCGACAACAAGGCGGCGTTGGTGAACATGCTGAAAGAACACCAGTAAACACTTGCTCCGGGAGGAGCGATGGGAAAGACCTCTACTTGTATGACGGAGCCCTCTTTCCGGTTATGGAGAAAGAGGGTCGGGGGAAGACGCGCGATCAGCGCAAGTGATGTAAATCGCTACGCGCCGCCGCGGAAAACTCGATCAGTGCGCCGGTGATCCAGCGCACCACCAGCACGATCGCCAGGCTGATGGTGAATCCACCGATCACGTCGGCGGGAAAATGCGCGCCGACACTGATCCGCGACACGCCCACCCACACCAGGAAGAACGCCCCGCCGGCGCGCCACCAGCGGCCCAACGGCCACAGCGAGGCGCACACCAGCATGGCATAGGTCGAATGGCCGCTGGGAAAGCTGTTGCGCAACTTGAGTTCGCCGACCACGTGGATGTTCGCCTGGCCGAACACCATCGCGGGACGGGAAAAATCCAGATAGGGCTTGAGCCAGCCCAGTACCAGTCCATCGACCGCGTAGCCGATGGCGAAAACCGCGATGACGCCCAGCCACAGGTGGGTAATTTTTTCCGCCTCGCCGGGCAATCCCGCGAATGCGCGCGGTACGGCAATCAAGGCAGCCAGCATGAGCAGGCAGAGCATCGGAGAAAAGCTGGTGTGCTCGCCCAACTGGGTACCCAGCAGCATGAACTGGTCGAGCCAGTCGGCGCGCACGTCGTTGATCGCATGGAACAGCCAAACGTTGAGGCCGCCCCAGTCATAGAACAAATCTTTCATCGGCAAATTACATCGTCAGGGCCATGCCCCACAGGACCACGCCGATCACCGCCGCCACACCGGCACCGGCAAACAGCCAGCGCTTGCGGGTCAACACGGTAATCGAGGCCAGCGAGATGGCGATCTGGATCAAGGTCATCGCTTGGGCCAGACGATGATGCGGGTGCATCATGTGCTCGCTCAGGTGATTGGCTTCCTCGGATTTCTTCTCCAGTTCCTCGGCCTGCTTCTTGATTTCGGCCTTTTCCTGGGCGTACTTCTCAATCTGCTTCTTGTAGTACTCCTGCTTGTCGGGCGGCGCGATGTTGGCGGCAAGCTCCATCAGGTGACCCTTGGTGCTTTTTGCCTGATAGAAATTCCACTGGTCCGAGGCATGGGATTTCTGCAATACCGCCTCGTTCTTGTACAACATCGCTTCGTTTTGGGTGGCGCCGCCTTGATAGCTGACGATGGCCCCGATGGTGGACAGGATCGCCGTAAAAATGGCGATCTGCTGTGCCAATCCGGGGCCGTGCTGCGCCTGATGCTCGACTTCGTGGTCGTGCGCACCGTGTACGTGAAATCCGCCGCCTGACATGGAGTTCCCTTCGACTTAGTGGCGATGCATGTGCTTGCGGGCGGCGCGCACCGGCTTCTTCTTGGCCTTTTTGGCTTTCTTGGCTTTTTTCACCTTGGCCGGCTTGGCGGCGCTGGTGGCGGGAACGATGGCCATGCTGTCTTCGGCGGCCACGGCGGTAACCGGCAGAGCGGCGGACAGGCCGAACAAGGCGGCGATCAGGAGGGTTGCAATTTTTTTCATGGGTTACCTCTTTCAGAAATGGTTTGAGACGGTCTTAAAGCGGGGGCATTTTATCATCCTCCCGGCCATTTTCGGCAAATCCCGGTATTACGCGCTCTTCTCGGCGAGCATCGACCGATAGCGCGCCCAGTCGAAATGCGGGCCGGGGTCGGTCTTGCGCACCGGCGCGACATCCGCATGGCCGACGATATCCGTAATGGCGTAAACCTCGCGAATCGCCTCGGTCAACTCGGCCAGCCGCTCATACTGGACTTCGGCGAAAGGCTCTTCGTCGCTGCCTTCCAGCTCGATCCCGAGGGAATAATCGTTGCAGCGCTGCCGGTCATGCCAGCTCGACACCCCGGCGTGCCAGGCGCGGCGGTTGCAGGAAACAAACTGGATCACCTCGCCGTCGCGGCGGATCAGGAAATGGGCGGACACTCGCAAGTCGGCGATCAGGCCGAAATACGGATGTCTGGCGACATCCAGCTGGTTGGTGAAAAAATCCAGGATATCGTCGCTCCCGTATTCGCGCGGCGGCAAGCTGATGCTATGGATCACCAGCAGGGAAACCTCCAGGTCCAGTTCGGGGGGACGGTCGTCGCAATTGGGGGTGGGCACGAAACGGGCGCCTTGCAGGAAGCCGGAACGGTCAATTTTCATGATGGTCGCTGTGTATAATCCAAAACCCGATTTTACCCGAGAACGCCATGACCACCTTCCTCTTCCTGCTCCTGATGCTGATCGTCATTTTGATCGCCGCCGAGGTATTCACCAACGCGCTGGAGCATCTCGGGGAGAAACTGAAGATTTCCGAAGGCGTCACCGGTTCGCTGTTCGCCGCCATCGGCACGGCACTCCCGGAAACCATGGTGCCGCTGCTGGCGATCATGGCCGGCACCGACAACCCCCAGCTCAACGAGGAAATCGGGGTAGGCGCGATCCTCGGCGCGCCGCTGATGCTCTCCACCCTGTCGTTGTGCCTGATGGCCGCCTCGGTCCTGAAAAAACGCGGCCTCCACGGCCATCTCGCCCCGGAAAAAAGCGGCCTGACCCGCGACCTCAACTTCTTCCTGGCCGCCTTCGCCTTTTCCGCCCTGGCTCTCTTCGTGCCCCACCAGCAGACTGCCACCCGCGCCGCCATCGGTTTCACCCTAGTGCTCACCTATTTCGTGTACATGATGCTGACCCTGCGCGCCTCCGCCCATCTGGTCAAGGAAGGCCACGGCACCGAAGCCGAAGAAACGATGTTCCTGTGCCGCATCGGCCTGTCCAGCCATATGGCGGTGATCCTCCTGCAACTCCTGCTCGGCCTGGCGCTCTTGGTGGGGGGCGCGAAAGGCTTCATCCACGGGGTGGAAAGCGCCTCAGGGATCCTCGGCATATCGCCGCTGTTGCTGTCGCTGCTGATTATCCCCATCGCCACCGAACTGCCGGAAAAGGTTAACAGCATCCTGTGGATCCGTCGCCGCAAGGATACCCTGGCGTTCGGCAACATCACCGGGGCGATGGTGTTCCAGGGCACCCTGCTGCCCGCCATCGGCATCATGCTCACCCCCTGGGAACCGCGCCAGGAGGTGCTGGCCGGCATCGTCATCACCCTGGTCGCGGCGCTGTGGCTGCGGGTGGTGGCGGCGCGCGGTCAGATCAAAGTGTGGCACCTCGCGCTGAACGGCACGTTGTACGCCACTTATTTGGGGATTGCGTTGGGGGGATGAGTTGAACGCCACTTGAGGGCGGACCAATCTCAGCGGAACTGCCGCGCTTCCCGGTTAAGTAGACCTTCCAGCATGATCGCACCGAGGAATTTACGGTTCATGGCCAACCAGATCACCACCGGGGCGAGCGACGGAAAAATCAACGAACCGAACTGGTAGCCGAGGGCGACGGCTTCGCGCTGCAAGCCGGAAAACCCAACCTGGGCGGCAATGTAGGGGCCGCCGGTAATGGCGACGTTTTGCAGGAAGACAAAGCAGATTCCCCAGACCTGCGGCGGCAGCAGGAGCAGCGCCCCGAGCAGTATTTTGCCGATGCCACGTGCCCCCGCCGTTGCCAGCGACAAGGCGACGAACAGCGGCAGGCCGTAACCGGGGATCAGTGAATTCACTTCGAAATCCATGCCGATCCACTGGTTGCGCGCCACGACGGTTTCGCCGGGCGGCAGCAAGGTGGTGGAGACGTTGAGCATCCCCTTGCCAATATCGGTAGCGTTGACGAAACCGGGAAACAGATGATGCAGGATTTCCCCCGCCAACCAATTTGCGGGCCAAGTGAGGAATTCCGCAGCGAGGAACCACACCGCGAAACACGGCGGCAGCCACAAGGCGGCGCGCAGCAGGAATCCGTAGAGCGGGTTGCTACGCATGGGCGGGATTTCTCGACGGCAGGGCGCGCACCCAGATCAGCCACACCACCAGCACGTCGAGCATGATGAGGGCCTGCCAAAGATAGAGATGCGCCCAATCGAACAGGGTTCGGTTCCACTGCCCCAGGTAGAACAGGGAGATGACCCGTATCACGTTAAGTCCTTGAATCGCCACCAGACCGGCGGCCAAGCCGGCCAGCTTGTATCGCCAGGGGGCAGGGAACGCCAGCACGGCGGCCAGCAGGACGATAGCGGCTTCGATACCGTTGCAGCCGGCTTGGACTTCCACGCCGATGCCGCTGACGGGGTTGATAATGGCAATGCCCTGCACCACCACTTGGCGATCCAGCACCTGCGCCAGACCGACGCAAATCCGCGCCAGCCCCTCCGTCCACGGCACGACAATCCATTGTTGCACCGGGGGCGTCAGTTCCCCGGTGAACAGAACGGACAGGATCAGCAGGAACAACAGAAGAAACTTGCCCATGATCCTAGCTTGCGCGCCTCCTGCTCTGCCATAGACCCAAGCCCCCTACCAACAGCATCAACAGAGCCAGACCAGCAGGCGAGAGCGCCGGAACCGAAGTAACGGACGACGCGGCGCCCGCAGATCCCGGGGTACTCCCCGCCGGGGTAGTACCGGAACCGGAGGCAACGGTTTCGATGTTACTGGTCAGGCTGCCGTCCCCATTGGTATCCCAAATAGTACGCGCCGGATTGTCGGAACAGCTTGCCCCGGCAAGATAGGTGGACTTGAAGGTGATACTCACCGGATTGGCCGAGGTAGCCGGGGACATGCCCAGATCGGATGCGATCTTGCCTTCGAAAACCACGGTCTTCGACGCGGCATCATAACTACACTTGGTGGACGTCGAAGCTCCCCCGACTTGGCAAAGCGCGCTCCCCGGCATATACGTGGTTCCGGTAGGTATCGGATAGGTGATGCGCACGTTGATTGCCTTGCCGTTGCCGTTATTCGACCAGGACGTGCCGCACAGGATTTCCGTGGGACCGACTTTCGCGGTAGTGGTCGTACCGGTGGGCGCCTTGGTCACCAAGGTATTCGCCTTGACGTCCGTACTGCCGACGCTGCTGTCGGAAGCCGCATTGGCGCCTTGGCAGGTCTTGGTGGCAATGCTCGAAGACACGCTGACACGCCCGGAAGCACCGGTGGTATAAGTCAGGGTAAATCCTGCGGTCTGTCCAACCGCCAGACTGGTCGGCAAACCGTTGGGGGTAACCGCGCCGGTTGCCGCGTTGAAGGCGCACGTCGCCCCGCTACACGCGATTCCGTTCACCCCGGAAATATTGATCGCATAAGTCACGTCGCTGGCAGCAATGGTCCCCTGATTGGCAAAGCTGATGGGAACGTCGACCACCACACCGGGATCGACTTGCGCCGGCACGACCAACGCCGTCGTCACATCCGCGAAGCTCTTGGTGCAATCCTGCGTCGAGCCAGGCGGCGTAACCACCGGCGGCTTGGTGGTCGGAGTCGTGGTGACCGGCGGGTTCACGGTCAGGACGTCCGTCGCCGGGCTGGTGTTACAACCGACGGAGGTCGACAACCCGCAATTGGGAATGATATTGGTATAGCTACCTGCCGTTGACGCGGTCACATTGACGGAAATCGAGCATCCTCCCGGCGGGACGGTCAAGCCGGCCCCATAGCCCACCGTTCCCCCACCGGCGGCGGCGGTCGCAGTGGATGGGCAGGTGGTGGTCAAACCGCTCGGCGTTGCCACCGTCACCCCGGCAGGCAGGTTATCGCTAAACGCCGAGATCAACGACAAGGAGAAGCCATTGGTGTTTCCGAGTGTAATCGTGAGCAGCGCTGTTTCTCCTGCGTTGATCGTCGCAGGATTAAAGGCTTTACTGACCGTCGGTGCTTTAATAACGGGCGGAGTATAGGAATTCACCCGCAAAACCGCAGTGGCCGGGTCAGGATTATTGCCACGGTCGGTCTGTAGGCCACCAGCAGGAATGGTGTTGGTATAGTTACCATCCCGACTGGCAGTCACATTGACCTTGATCGTGCAGCCGCCCGGTGGCACGCCGGCGCCGTTGGCATAGGTCACGCTCGAAGCGCCCGCCGACGCAGTGACGCTCCCCAGGGTACAGGTCCCGGCGAGTCCGGCTGGGTTGGCGATCACCACGCCCGCCGGCAAGCTGTCGGTCAGGGCCGCTTGCAGGGTCGCCGTGACGGTATTGGGGTTGCCCAAGGTCAAGGTCAACTGCGACACTTGATTTGCCGAAACGTCGCTGGGCGTAAAGCTTTTGGCCAGCACCACCTTGGAAGACACGGTCAAGGTCGACGAAGTCGCCACGGCATTATTGCCTACTGAAGTCTGCAATGCCCCGGCGTTGATAGTGTTGGTGTAAACGCCGGTCGTGCTGGAAGTAACGTCGACCGTGATGGTGCAACCGCCGCTGGCGGGAATCGTACCGCCGCTCTGGTAAGTCACGCTGGTGCTGCCGGCTAGCGGCGTCACCACCTTGGCAGCAGTACAGCCCGCCCCCACGGTGAGGTTGGGTGTGGAAGCCACCGTCACCCCGGCGGGCAGAGTATCGACCAGATCCGCCGTGAGGGTTGCCGCTGCCGCATTATTGTTGGCAAAAGAGATGCTCAACGTCGACGTGCCGGAAACCGGGATGGAAACCGGTGAAAACACCTTGCTGATGCTGGGCGGTTGCAACGGATTGACGAACAGCGTCGCGCTGGCACCCGCCGTATTGCTACAAGAACCGCTGGTCGCCAGATCGCCGGCGGCAATCGGGTTGGCATAAGTTCCCGGAACGGCGGACGTGACATCGACCAGGATGGTACAACCGCCCGCCGGAATAGCCGCGCCACCGGCATAGGCGATCGTGGCGGCGCCAGCCACCGCGGTCACGCTGGCGGTGGTGCAGGTACCGCCGATATTCGGGGGATTCGCCACGAACACGTTGGCCGGCAAGGTATCGGTAAAGACCGAAGCCAGGCTGATTGCCGAGGCGTTGGAATTGCCCAGGGTATAAGTAAAGCGCGCCGTGCCGCCGGGATTGATGGTGTTCGGCGCGATTGCCTCCTGGATGGTCGGCGGCTGGGGAGCCTGGACGATCAGGACGGCGCTGGCCGCTGTCGGGTTGCTGCCCCCGGTGGTGGTTGCCAGGGCGCCGGCGGCGAGCGTGTTGGTATAGCTGCCGCCGGTAGTGCCGCACGCCCCCGCCGGATTGGAAGTGACGTCCACGGTAATGGTACAGCCGCCTGCCGGAATGCTCGCGCCACTGGCATAAGTAATGGTGCCAGCCCCTGCGACCGCTGTTACATCAGCATTGCTGCAAGTGCCGCCGATATTCGGCGTGGCCGCAACCACCACGTTGGCCGGCAAGGTGTCGGTCAGTACGGCGTTGGTGGTCAGCGCCGAAGCGTTCGAGTTGCCGAGCGTAATGGTCAGCGTGGAAGTCGCGCCGACACTGATGGTGGAAGGATTGAACGCCTTGCTCAACGTCGGCGCGGCGGGTTGGCACACCCCCAGGGTGGCGACTGCCGCCTGCTGATTGGCGCCGGCGGAAGTCGCCAACTGGCCGGCGGCGATGGTGTTGGTGTAGCTGCCGCAGGTGGCCGAGGTGACATCGACAGTAATCGTACACCCCCCCGCCGGGATGCTGGCGCCGCTGGCATAGCTGATGTTGTTCGCACCGGCAGTGGCAGTAATGCTGCCCTGCGTACAGGTACCGCCCTTGTTGGGCGTAGCGGCGACCAACACGGTTCCCGGCAGCGCGTCGACAAATGCCGAACTCAGGGTAATCGGGCTGGCGGTGGTATTGGCGAGGCTGATGGTCAGGGTCGAAACGCCATTCGCCGCGATGGAGGCAGGACTGAAGCTCTTGGTCACGCTACTCGGCGGCAGCACCGTCAGGATTTTGCAGTCCTGGGCGGGATTGGTGGTGCCCTGATCGTTGCCGACCTGGTTGGCATTGATGCAGTTGGTATAGGAAGCCGGGGTATTGGCGACCACCCGTGCCTGGAAGGTACAGGACAAGCCCGCCCCCAGCGAGGCGCCGCTCAGGGCCAGCGTGCCGCTGCCGGCCACCGCACTGACGATCCCGTTGCTGCAAGTCGTGCTGGCGGTCGGGGTGGAATAAATCGCCATCCCGCTCGGCAGGGCATCGCTCAGACGCAGCCCGCTCAGCGGCGCCGTGGAGTTGTTGGTGACGGTCACCGTCAGGGTGCTGTACACCCCGGCGTTCACCGAGGCCGGGCTGAAGGCCTTCACCACGGTGGGCTGGGTCACCACGTTCAGCGTGGCATTCGCCGCCGACGGATTACACACGCCCTGATCGGACGTCACGCCACATTGCGGGATGGTGTTGTTGTAAGCGCCCAATGCCGCAGCCACAACATCCACCTGAATATTGCAGGTGGTGCCGGGGGTGATGGAAACCCCGGACAGCGTCACCAGATTGCTCCCCGCGTTGGCCGTGACCGTGCCGCTGGTACAGTCGGTACTCTTGTTGGGGGTGCCGGCCACCACCAAGCCTGCCGGCAAGGTATCGGTAAAGCTCACCCCAGTCAGGATAACCGGATTGACAGCGTTGGCATCATAGGTGCTGACCAGCTTGAACTTCAGCGTGGTAGCCACTCCCGGCCCGATATAGGCGGGCGAGAAGCCTTTCATCACGCCCAGCCCCTGAAGGGTGGACAACGATGCCGAGGTTTGCAGGGAATTGGTATAGCCTTCCGTGCTGGTGATGGCATTGGCCGGAATATAGTTGGTGAGATTGAGGAACTTCACCGAGGTGGTCGTCACGTAAACGTGGCAGGTCGCATTGGCCGCCAGGGTCGCGCCGGACAGGCTGACCTTGTTGTCGCCCGCCACCACGGAAACCGTGCCGCCGGCGCAATCGGTACTGGCATTGGGAACCAGGTAGACCTGGATGCCGGTCGGAAAGGTATCGGTGAAGCCGGCGTTATGAACGGTCACGCCGGAATTGTTGATGACATCGATCTGCAGCGTGGAAGGCACGCCGCCGGTCACCAGCACCGGGTTGAACGATTTGTTGATGCCGATGGACGCGGCGGCGGCAGTCAGGCTGGCCGTCACGGCACTGGTGCTGGCCGGCCCTTCGGCACTGGTGATGCTGCCGCTGGGAACGGCGTTCACCCATGGCCCCGCCCCGCTGGTCGCCACGTCGAAGGAGAAATCACAGCTTGCTCCGGCGTTCAGCGTCGCCCCCTGCAATTGCGCTTGCTGTTGACCGGGATTGACGATCATCACCGGCGAACCGGCGCAACTGGTGGTGGCATTCGCCGGGTTGGCGATTTTCAGGGTACCGGTGGTGCCGGTGGTGAAATCGCCGTCGTTCACCGAAACGTTGTTCAACTGGGCGTTGAAGCCGTTGGTGACGGTGATTTTTACCCGCGACACGCCGCCCGAAGTCACGGAAGTCGGCGAAAAGCTCTTGCTTCCCCCCAGGCCCGTGCCTATCGCCAGATTGGCTGACACATTGCTGGGGATGGTTCCCGCGCTGCTGCTGAAATCGGTGGTTGCGACGGTATTGGTATGGGTTCCGACCGTGGTGCCGGTCACTTTTACGGTAATCGTACACTCGGTGTATTCGCTGCCATTGGGACGGGTAGCGACCGTACCGCCATTCAGAATGACCTGGTTGCCGCCCGGATAGGCTTGCAGAGTGCCGCCGCAGGTATTGGTCGCGGCGGGATTGGCCGCCAGCGTCAGGGCCAGCGGAAAGGTATCGGTCAAGTTGACGGCGGTTATCGACGCCAGGGTACGGTTGCGGATTTTCAAAGTCAGGGTGGAAATCCCGCCCTGCGCCACCGTGGTGGGACTGAAGCTCTTGGTCACCGCCACCGAGGAAACCGACGCCACGTTGAGCGCGGTCGGCGTCGGGCTGGCGGAGGGATTGACGACGTTGCCGCCGGGTCCGGTGCCACTGCCCCCCACGCCATGGGTTCCGTCCCAAGCGGGAATCTGGTTGGTAAAGGTCCGTCCGAGCGTTGCCGAGGCGGGCAAACGCGCCTTGAACGTGATAGTACAGGTTCCGGCAGCCGAGCCGCTGCCCTGGGCCACGGTACCGCCGCTCCACATCAGCCCGGCATCCCCGTCGGCGGGCGCCAATCCGGTGGTCGTCCCGGTCGCATCGGTGCCGGTCCAGGTTCCCCCGCTACACCCCGCCGACAAGGTCGGGGTTCCGCCGCCCTCCAGCACCATCTGATCGCCGCTGGTCAAGGGCAGGACGTCCAGGAAGGAAACGTTGGTTACCGGCGCGCCCGACCAGTTGCTGATGGTCACGGCAAATTGGGTCCACTGCCCCGGTGCCACGTTTTGGATGGTCACCGTCTTGGCCACGGTCAACTGGGCATTGACGGCCAGGTTGGCGCTGACCGCAGCATGGTGATGCCCGGCGGGATTCGTCACGGCATCGGCGCCGATGGTGTTGGTGCTGGTGCCATCGATGTTCGAAGTCACATAAGCGGTAATCACGCACTTGCCGAGCGCCCCCGATTTCGGGCCGGCAATCGCACCGGCAAGCCGGAGACTGGTGCTGCCATTGGTCAGCGGCGCATTCGAGGTATCGCTCAGCGTGCCGTTGGCCGCGCCGGCGCCGTCGCAAACCACGGCGGGATTAGCGGTTGCGCCATGCGCCGTATCCAGGATGGTCATGCCAGCCGGAAAAGCATCGTCCATGCCGGTAATCGGCAAGGTATTGGCAGTGCTGTTGTTGGCGATGGTCACCGTCATCAGCGAAGGCTGGTTGGCCGGAATGGTGGTCGGGTTGAAACTCTTGGTGACCGCTATCGGCGTATTGACCGTCAAACTCTGGTTGAATCCGGGGCTGGTCAGGCCGCGGCTATTGCCGATGGCCCCCGCCGCCATGGTGTTGGTGAAGCTCTGGGAGGTGCCGGTGACGGTCGGCACTACCACCTTGGCGCTGAAAGTACACGAACCGCCGGCGGGAATGGTGCCGCCGCTAAGGGTGAGCGTATTGGCGCCCGCCGTGGCCGTCACCGCACCGCCGCAAGTATTGGCGGCACTGGGCGTGGCGGCCACCACCATGGTGCCCGGCAGGGTATCGACCACGCTGGTCAAGGGAATGGTCGCCCCCGCATTGGGGTTGGTCAGGGTAATCGTCAGGGTGGTTGGATCACCGGCAACTGCGGGGGAAGGCGAAAAACTTTTGGCACCGGTGGGGTTTTGCAGGGCATTGACAGACAAGGTGGCGTTTGCCGAAGTCCCATTCCAGACGTCGACGCCGTTTTCCTTGGCGGTATAACCGGCGGTCGCGCCGTCCGGGGTGGTGTTGGCGGGGATGTTGGGGATATGGTTGCCGGCGACGATGGAGGTCACGTCGACTTGGAACGTGCAACTCCCGTCCACCGTACCGTTGTTGGCGGGAATCGTCCCGCCGCTCAGCACCAGCGTGGAGGTACCGGCGCTTGCCGTCACCCCGCTGAATCCGCAGTTATTGGAAATCGCCGGAGTAGCGGCGATGGTGATCTGCGCCGGAAACAACACCGTCACCTTGGCGGAGGTCAACTGCACCGACGAGGTATTGGCAATCGTGATCTTGTAGTGGGAGATGTCGCCGGGGTTGATGGTGGCCGCGGTAAACTGCTCGTTGATGGTGGTGGTCGCCAAGGCCATCTGCGCGCTCCCCGCCAGAGATAGCGCTACCAGGCATCTCGCCAGGGATCGAAATGCACCCGACTTCGCTTTAACCAATCGCATCATCCAGCCAAACATATTCACCCCTTATAATCAAACCATTAATTGAATATTAATTCCATTTTTTCAATATGTTACAAAGCGGCGCGCATAGTAATCCCACACCAATAGAATTGATACTCACGAATCCTCACGAAAATCCACCAGCGTTTGTCGCATCGGGATATTCCGGCCAAACCGGCGAAACTCGCGAAGACGTTGCTTCTCATGGCCACGCCATGAGTTCCCACCGCGGAATGCCACTTGAACAAAAAATGCCCTACATCAACAAATAAATGACTTACGGGCAAACCTTCAATCAACTAGAATCTTCACTCAGGCTCGACTAAGCCACATACTCGGGCTTTCAAGAATAATTGACCCAGACCTCAGGGGGCTTCATGCTGGACTCGCTCGACTTCACCCAAAAGGCCACGGTGCTCGTGGTCGACGACACCCCGGACAATCTTTCCCTGATGTCCGGTCTGCTCAAGGATCTCTACAAGGTCAAGGTCGCCAGCAACGGCGAGAAGGCCATCAAGATCGTGGAGGGCGACAGCCCGCCCGACCTGATCCTGCTCGACATCATGATGCCCGGCCTGTCGGGTTACGACGTCTGCCAGCACCTCAAGGGCAATCCGGCGACGCGCGACGTTCCGATCATCTTCCTCACCGCCATGACCGCCACCGAGGACGAAAAGCGCGGCTTGGAGATGGGCGCGGTGGACTACATCACCAAGCCGGTCAGCCCGCCCATCGTCATGGCGCGGGTGGCGACCCAGCTCAAGATCAAGGCCGCCGCCGACTTTCTCAAGGACAAGAATCAATACCTGGAACAGGAAGTCGCCAAACGTACCCGCGAACTGGCGGCGATCCAGGACGTGACCATCCTCGCCATGGCCTCGCTGGCGGAAACCCGCGACACCGACACCGGCAACCACATCCGCCGCACCCAGTATTACATCAAGGCGCTCGCCGAGCGTTTGCGGGATCATCCGCGCTTTCGTTCCTATCTGACCAAGCAGACCATCGATATGATCTTCAAGTCGGCGCCGCTGCACGATATCGGCAAGGTCGGCATCCCCGACCGTATCCTGCTGAAACCGGGGCGTTTCGAACCCGAAGAGTTCGAGATCATGAAGACCCACACCACCCTCGGTCGCGACGCCATCCAGCACGCCGAAAGCCAACTCGGCATGGACGTGGAGTTTCTCAGGCTCGCCAAGGAAATCGCCTACAGTCACCAGGAAAAGTGGGACGGCAGCGGTTATCCGGAAGGCACCGGCGGCGACGACATTCCGATTGCGGCGCGCCTGATGGCGGTCGCCGACGTCTACGACGCGCTGATCAGCCGGCGCGTGTACAAGGAGGGGATGCCGCACGAACAGGCGGTGCAGATCATCGCCCAGGGCAAGGGTAGCCATTTCGACCCGGACGTGGTGGACGCTTTCCTGGAAATCACCGAAGAATTCCAAACCATCGCGGGGCATTTTTCCGATTCCGACCAGACCATGGCCGAAAAAGCCCGGCAACTCGAACAGGCCAAGGGCCAAGTCCCCTGACCTGACTCCGCCTGCGACGGCACCCAGAACCCGCCGCATTTTCCGATCGGGAGTTCCCCATGTTAGTTGGTCTGAGAGAGAAAGCCCTAGCCCTTCTGGCGGCGGGGATGGTCGTGGTCGGTGGCGCCACCCTGCTGCTGGTCCAGTCGCTGGAAGAGCGGGTCAAGCTCGACTTGACCCGCTCCGCGGCCGAGCGCTACGTGCAACTGCACAAGGAGAAGACTCTCGGCGGCATCCAGGGCGACCTGGCGCTGGCGCGCAAGATGGCCGATTCCGAAGCGTTGCGCGCCTGGGTGCGCAACCCGCACGATGCGGCGGTGATGCCGCCGGCCATGCGTGAACTGGCCAGCTTCCTGAACGCTTATTCGCGGCATATCGCCTTTCTCTCCTCGACCTCGGAAATGGCGTTTTATTTCGTCGACGCCAAGGCGCTCGCGGGCGGCGACAAGGTACCGATCAAACCGACCGAAACGCTATCCCGGGACGACAAGGACGATGGCTGGTTCTTCGAGACGCTGGCACAGCCCGAACCCTACATTTTCAACGTCGACTACAACGACACCCTCAAGATGACCGGGCTATGGATCAACGTCGTCATGAAAGAGCGTGGCGAAGCGATCGGCGTGGTCGGCACCGGCATCGACCTCAAGCAGTTCATCGAGTCCTTCGTCAAGGCTCAGGACGCCGGGGTCACGGCGATGTACATCAACGACAACGGGATCATCCAGGGCCACGCCGACGCCTCGCTGATCGCGCTCAACGCCGTCGACAAGGACAAGGTGCCGGCACGTTCCCTGGTCTGGAACCACCTGAGCAAGGCCGCCGACCGTGAGGCGTTGCAGAAAGCTATGGCAGCGGTGAAGTCCGGCGGCAAAACCAGCGACGTGGTAACGCTCGACATCGACGGCAAGCGCCAGGTCGTCGCAATCGCCTACATCGCTCCGCTCAAGTGGTACAACCTGGCCGCTTTCGATGCTTCCGCCTCAATCGGCGCCCACCAGGCATTGCCAATCCTCGGGGTGCTGCTGCTGGCCCTGCTGGGCATCGGTTCGCTGGTCCTGGTGCTGGGCAACCGCATGATCCTGGCGCCCTTGCGCCAACTTGCCGTAGGGACGCACCGCATTGCCGAAGGCGATTACGAGGTACGCCTGGAGGAAAAACTCAACGACGAGATCGGCGACGTGACGCGCGCCTTCAACCTCATGGCCGCCCGGCTGGCGGACAGCCGACGCCTGATGAAATCGAATCTCGCCACCATCTCCGCGGAGTTGCAACGCGCTTCAAGCTTCGCCGAACTGTCCCAGACTTTTTTCACCAGCGTGGCGCCGCTGCTGGAACTGGGCCAGGGCAGCTTCTACCGCCTCGATGGCGAGCACGGCTGCCTGCGCCTATGCGGCGGCTACGCCCGCGGCGGCATCGATCTCGACGCCACCATCACTTTCGGCAGCGGGCTGGTGGGTCAATGCGCCCTGGAACAACACGCCATCGCCATCGACAACCCGCCCGCCGACTATCTGCGGATCGGCTCGGTACTCGGTGCCGCGCCGCCTCGGGCGATCCTGCTGCTGCCCCTGGTCAGCACCCACACCCTGCTCGGCGTGATCGAACTCGCGTCGTTTCGCGCCTTCCGCGACGAGGACCGCACCCTGCTCGACGACCTGCTGCCAGTGGTGGCGATGTGCATGGAAATCATCGAGCGCAACAACCGCACCCAGGCATTGCTCACGGCCACCCAGGAGCAGAAAAGCAAGCTCGAAGCCAGTGAAAAGCAGGTGCGTTTCATGTTGGAATCCAGCCCGGTCGCAGTGCGGGTGATGAACATCGAGTCCGGCAAACTGCTGTTCGCCAACCCTTCCTACGCCCGCATGTTCCATGCCGCGCTGAATCAAATGGTCGGCTGCGATCCGCGCCAGTTCTACCAGAACCCCGACGATTTCGAGGAAATCTCGCTGCGCGTCAACGAGGGAGAAAACCTCCACAATCTCCCAGTTGGGCTGCGGACGCTCGATGGCGACGACATCTGGGTGTTGGCCTCCTACATCCACATCACCTACGAAAGCGCACCGTGCATCCTGGGCTGGTTCTTCGACGTGACCGAAATGCGCCGTGCCCGTGAACTGGCCGAGGACGCCACCCGGATGAAGTCGGATTTCCTGGCCAACATGAGCCACGAAATCCGCACCCCGATGAACGCCATCATCGGCATGGCGCATCTCGCCCTGAAAACCGACCTGACGCCGCGCCAGCGCGATTACCTGAAGAAAATCCAGGGCAGCGGCCAACACCTGCTGGGCATCATCAACGACATCCTGGATTTCTCCAAGATCGAAGCCGGCAAGCTCGCCGTCGAGCACGTCGATTTCGAGCTCGACAAGCTGCTCGACAACGTCGCCAACCTGCTCACCGAAAAAACCAGCGCCAAGGGCCTGGAACTGGTGTTCGACATCGCCCCCGACGTACCGCGCAACCTGATCGGCGATTCGTTGCGAATCGGCCAGATTCTCATCAACTACGCCAACAATGCCGTCAAATTCACCGATGCCGGTGAAATCGACGTGGTCGCCCGGGTCGTCGAACGCAACGAAAGCGACGTTCTGGTGCGTTTCGACGTCAAGGATACCGGCATCGGCCTCACCCCCGAACAAATCGGCCGCCTGTTCCAGAGCTTCTCGCAGGCGGACACCTCGACCACCCGCAAGTACGGGGGGACCGGGCTGGGCTTGGCAATCTCCAAGAAGCTCGCCGAACTGATGGGCGGCGCGGTGGGCGTCGAGAGCGAGTACGGCAAGGGCAGCACCTTCTGGTTCACCGCCCGTCTCGGCATCGGCCAGGCCAAGGTGCGTTCGCTGCTGCCCGACCCCGACCTGCGCGGCAGACGAGTGCTGGTGGTGGACGATAACGAAAGCGCCCGTAGCGTGCTCAACGATATGCTCGCCAGCATGACCTTCGAAGTCGGCGACGCGAACTCAGGCGCTGCCGCGCTCGACGCGATCAAGCGCGGCGCGGCCAGCGGCAAGCCCTATGAAATCGTATGGCTGGACTGGCGGATGCCCGGCATGGACGGCATCGAAACGGCACAAAGGATCAGGGAACTCGGCCTGGTTCCGCCTCCTCATCTGGTCATGGTGACGGCCTTCGGCCGCGAGGAAATCATCAGTCAGGCGACCAGCGCGGGTATCGAGGACGTGCTGATCAAGCCGGTCAACCCTTCGGTGCTGTTCGACACCGCCATGCGCGTGCTCGGCGGCGTGCAGGAAGGGAAACGCGAAGCCGGCGACGCGCCCTCGCTGCTGGTGGAAAGCCTCGCCACCATTAATGGCGCGCGCATCCTGCTGGTGGAGGACAACGACCTCAATCAGGAAGTCGCCAGCGAACTGCTCAAGGACGCCGGCTTCGTCGTGGACATTGCCGACAACGGCAAGATCTCCGTCGAGATGGTACAGCGCACCGCCTACGATCTCGTGCTGATGGACATGCAAATGCCGGTGATGGACGGGGTCACCGCCACCCAGGAGATTCGCAAACTGCCGGGATACGCCGAACTGCCGATCGTCGCCATGACCGCCAACGCCATGCAGCAGGACAAGGACCGCTGCCAGGAAGCGGGAATGCAGGATTTCATCACCAAGCCCATCGAGCCGGATCAGTTGTGGGCCACCCTCATCAAATGGATCAAGCCGCCCGAGAGCGGCGAGACGCCCGTCCCGACGCCGACCGCGCAGCCCTCCGCACCCGCCGCGCCGGCCAACGACCTGCCCAGCGGAATCGCCGGCCTCGACGTGGAATCCGGCCTGCGCCGGGTGCTCGGTAAGAAGTCGCTGTATCTTTCCATGTTGCGCAAGTTCGTTGCCGGCCAGCGCGCCGCACCTGCAGAAATCCGCGCCGCGCTCGATGCGCAGGACTGGGACACCGCGCAACGCCTGGCGCACACCGCCAAGGGGGTGGCCGGCAACATCGGTGCCGGCGCGATGCAGGAACTCGCTGCCGCCCTGGAACTGGCGCTCAAGGAACGCCGCCCGCGCCCCGAAACGGATGCGGCGCTGGCCCGACTCGCCACGCCCCTGGCTGCGCTGATCGAAGCCATCCAGGCGCAATTGCCTGAGGAAGCCGCCAAGGCGCAAGTCGCTGTCGATCTCCCGGCGCTGCGCGAAACTTGCGCCAAGCTGGCAGCACTGCTGGCCGACGACGACTCGGAAGCCGGCGACCTGCTCGACCAGCACGCCGACTTGCTCAACACTGCCTTCCCCACCCACTTCCGCCGTATCGACGACGCCGTGCGGGGATTCGATTTCGAAGCGGCCCTGGCCGCGCTCCAGGAAGCCGCCGTCGAGCGCGGCATCGAGGTGCCCACATGAACCGGATCGCAAAATTCGTCTCAACCCGAACCACCACCGCCTGGATACTGGCGATTCTGGCATCCATCGCCATCGGGGTGGCCGCCGGCGAGGTCGCGCGTCTCGCCGGGGAACGCACGCGCCTGTCATTGCTGCAAACGGAAGCGGACCGCGGCAGCCTCGACATGATGTCGCAAACCTTGAGTGGCAACATGATGGGTGCGCTGGGACTGCTCGGCCTGGTCGAGCGCGACATCAAACAGGAAGCGCGCGGGCGCATCGCGCCGAACGACCCGGATATCGTGGCGCTGCTGGAAAGCGTCGGGACCGCCCACGGCGCGAACGGCACCTTCCTGGTCGGCGAGAACGGCGTCGTCAACTCGTCCTGGGACAGCACCGGCAAGCCCTCGACCGGCCTCGACGTGAAATTCCGCCCCTATTTCCAGATGGCCAAGAAGGGCAAGGAAAGCATTTACGCAGCCGTCAGCCTGGCGACCGGCAAGCGCGCGCTGTATTTCGCCGCCCCCTTGTACGGCGGGACCAAGGCCGACTCGCCGACCGTCGGCGCGGTGGTGGCGCGCACCAACCTGGAACGGGTGGACAAGCTGCTTGCCGGGCGGGCCAGCATTGCGCTGCTGCTTTCCCCGCAGGGCGTGGTGTTCTCCAGCAGCCGCCCGGAATGGATCGGCCACCTCGCCGCCCAACCCACTCCCGAAAGCATCAAGGCGATTCGCGACCTGAAACAGTTCGGCACCATGTTCGACAACAAGGAACCGCCGGTATTGCCGATAGCCGTCGCCCCCGGCATCACCGAAGTGGACGGGAAACGCCATGCCGTCGCGCACGCCAAGTTGCAATGGAACGACCCCTATGGCGAGTGGACCATGATCTTGCTGGAAGACCTGACGCGCACGGCACCCATGGCCGAGCGCGTCTGGATCGGCGTGGGATGCGGATTGGGCATCCTGCTGCTGGGTATCCTGATTCTCCAGTTGCTGCGCGGCCACCATGCTCAAATCGCCGCCGCCCAGCAGTTGCGCCTGAATGCCGAGCAGCAGGAAGCGCTGGCGCTGCGCAAATCCCGGCTGGCCGAGGCCTCGCTGAAGCTCCAGCAGGCGATGACCACGGCAACGCTGGCGCAGACCTTCCTCGACGAGGCCAACCGCCTGATCGGCGTATTGCAAGGTGCGCTGTACGTCGTCGAAGGGGAAGGCGAAGCGCGGTATCTGGCCCTGGCGGGAGGCTATGCCTGCTCGTCCGATCTGCCGGCGCACGTATCGTTCGGTGACGGCCTGCTCGGCCAGTGCGCGGTGGAATGCCGGACGATCCTGGTCGAAACTCCGCAAGAAGGCTATTGGCGGGTTTCCTCGGGACTCGGCGGCAGCCTGCCGCGGATGGTGGCGATCCTGCCGATCCTGCGTAACGAAACGCTGCTCGGGGTGGCCGAGATGGCGGCGCTGCGGCTGCTGGACAAAGACGAACTGGGAATTTTCGAAGATCTGTTGCCCCTGGTGGCGCTCAATCTGGAAATCCTCCAGCGCAACCGGCGCACCGAGGAAATAGCCGCTTCCTCGCTCGCCACCGAGCGCGAACTGGCGCGTATGGGCGAAATGGAGCGCTTCAACCGCCTCGCGCAAGGCCGCGAGCAGCGCGTCCTGGAACTCAAGCGGGAGGTCAACCGCCTCGCCGCGTCGCTGCATCGAGCAGCGCCCTACGAATCCGCCGAGATTGCCGACCGGCATGGCGAGAGCGCCGCTATCGGCGCCGAACTAGCCGTCCAGCCCGCGGAACCAGGTGGTGACGAACCGCTTGCGCTGGACAACCTGGTGGATATCGACGAACTGCAAACGCTGGTGACTCATTTCTGTGAAGCGGTGGGCATCGCCGCCGCGATCATCGACCTGCAAGGCAAGGTGCTGGTTTCCGCACGCTGGCAACGAGCTTGCACCGATTTCCACCGGGTCAATCCCGATACCTGCGCGCGCTGCATCGAAAGCGACACGCAACTCGCAGTGCACCTCCAGGACGGACAGGACTTCACCCTATACCGTTGCAAGAACGGCATGACCGATTGTGCCTCGCCGATCATCGTGGAAGGCCAGCACCTCGCCAACGTCTTCATCGGGCAATTCCACGCCGGTGCTCCCGACCTGGAATTCTTCACTCGCCAGGCCGAACAGTTCGGCTTCGACCGGGAAGACTATCTGGCCGCCATTTCCGCGGCGCCGGTGCTCGACGAAGCACGCCTTCCCGCAATCCTCGGCTTCCTCAGCGGATTCGCGCGGATGGTGGCTTCGCTGTCCCTGCAACGGCAACGCGCCGACGAGGCGCAGCAGAAACTTAGCCAGAATGCCGTAATCATCGAGCGCGAACGCCTCGCCGCCATCAGCCTGGCGGAGGATGCCGAACTGGCGCGCCGCGCCCTCGAAACCCGCCAATCGGAACCGCAGCCATGAACCGTCTGATCCGCATACTCGAAAAACGCCGGCTGGCCACCAAGCTGCTGCTGGGGTTCGCCGCCATGCTGCTGCTCTCCCTTGCCTTGGGGGTGCATAGCATCCTCAACCAGCGCGCCCTCAACGTGGGAATTCAGCAGCTTTATGAAAACGAACTGTTGGGCGTTTCGGGAATCGAGGAAGCCCGCATCCATTTCGCCAGGATGGGACGCGCCTTGCGCCAGGCCATCCTGGCACCCAACGAGGGGGAGCGCAACGCGGCGCTCAAGCAACTGACCGACGCCGAAAGCGCGGTACGCAAGGAAATCGAAGCCTCGCGCAGCCGCATTTTCCTGGAAGAGAACAAGAAAAACCTGGTCAGATTCGAAGCGCGCTTCGCGACCTACACGCGCAACGTCGAGCAGTCGCTGGCATTGCTCAGGAAGAACGATTTCCGCCCGGAAGCGGCAATCGCCTACGTTTCCACCGCGGAATTCCAGCGCACCGGACAGGAAACCGACGACGCGCTGGAAGACATCGTGCGCTTGAAGCAGGAAAGCACCCGGGAAGCCGCCCAGCACGCGCAAGCCTTCGCCGAGGAAGGCACGCGGATGACCGCCATTCTGCTGGGTAGCGGCACCCTGCTGGTGGTGGTGTTCGGTGCCTTGATCGGCCTGTCGATCCGCCGTCCCACCGAGCACATCCGCGAAGCCGTTAAGCAACTGGCCGCCGGTCAACTCGACGTAACGGTGCCCTACGCCGACCACCCCAACGAAATCGGCGATCTGGCGCGCGCCGTCGCGGTGCTGCAAAACGAAGCGCGCCAGATGGACGCCCAGCGCTGGATCAAAACCCACCAGGCGGCGCTCTCCGCCGAATTGCAGGAAGCCGCCAGCTTCGCCGATCTGGCGCGCAAGCTGCTTTCGGGATTGGCGCCGCTTCTCAAGATCGGCCACGGCGTTTTTTATATCTACGAGGAAGAACCGCGCCGCTTGCGCCTGCTGGGCAGCTACGCCTACCGCGAGCGCAAGCAGCTCAACCAGTATTTCGCCCTCGGCGAGGGGCTGGTGGGGCAATGCGCCCTGGAAATGACCCCGATTGTCATCAGCGAGCCGCCGCCGGATTACGTCCACATCGGCTCCAGCCTCGGCGCGGCGACACCGCGCACCATCGCCGTGCTGCCGGTAATCCGCAACGACAAGCTGCTGGCGGTGATCGAACTGGCGACCTTCGAGGTTTTCGACGCCAACCAGCAGGCGCTGCTCGACGGCCTGATGCCGCTGCTGGCGATGAGCCTGGAAATCCTGGAGCGCAACGTGCGCACCCGCCAATTGCTCGAAGAAACCCAGCGCCAGGCCGAAAGCATGGAAAAGCAGGCCTCCCAGTTGGAGGAACAGGCGGTCGAACTGGAAGCCCAACAAGGTGAACTGAAAGCCACCGAAGCCTGGTATCGCGGCATCATCGAATCCGCCCCGGACGGCATGCTGGTGATCGACCGGCACGGCACCATCATTCTCGCCAACCCGCAGATCGAAACCATGTTCGGCCACGGCATCGGCGAACTCCCCGGCAACCCCATCGAAATCCTGGTGCCGCCCGCGATACGCGAGGAACACGTGGGCTGGCGCGACGCTTTCATTGCCGACAGCAAAACCGGCCGGGCCAACCGGGAATTGCGCGGCGTCCGCCCCGATGGCTCGGAGTTTCCGGCCGAGGTCGGCCTGTCCAAGTTACCCGATGTAGGGGGACGCGGCCTGTGCGTGTGCGCCTCGGTGCGCGACATCACCGAACGCCAGCAAGCCGCACAGCACCTGTCTGCCCTGGAAGAACGCAGCCGCATGATTCTCAGCTCGGTCAGCGACGGCATCGTCGGGCTCGACCTGGACGGACGGATGACCTTCACCAATCCAGCCGCCCCAGCCATGCTCGGTTTCAACGAAGCTGAAATGCTCGGTGAACGCATCCATTCCCTGGTCCACCACCACTACCCAGACGGCCGCGAATTCCCCCGCGAGGAATGCCGCATGTACCGCACCACCATCGACGGACAAGCGCGCACCGTGGACGATGAAGTGCTGTGGCGCAAGGACGGCAGTCCGTTCCCGGTCGAGTATTCGACCACCCCGGTACACAAGGATGGCGCACTGGTCGGCACGGTGGTGACCTTCCGCGACATCACCGAACGCAAACAGGCGCAGGCGGAAGTCCTGCGCGCCAAGGAAATCGCCGAGGAGGCCACCAAGACCAAGAGCGACTTCCTCGCCAACATGAGCCACGAAATCCGTACCCCGATGAACGCCATCATCGGCATGTCGCATCTCGCCCTGCAAACCCAGCTCGACAAGCGGCAGCGCAACTACATCGAAAAGGTCAACCGCGCCGCCGCCAACCTGCTCGGCATCATCAACGACATTCTCGACTTCTCCAAGATCGAGGCCGGCAAGATGAGCATGGAGCGCATCGACTTCCGCCTGGAGGACGTGATGGACAACCTCGCCAACCTGGTGGGGATGAAGGCCGAGGACAAGGGCCTGGAACTGTTGTTCAACGCCGCCCCCGACGTGCCCACCGCGCTGGTCGGCGATCCGCTACGGCTCGGGCAGATCCTCATCAATCTGGGCAACAACGCGGTGAAATTCACCGATGCCGGGGAAATCGTGGTTGGTGTCGAAAAAGCGGCGGACCATCCCGACGGCGTGGACCTGCACTTCTGGGTCAAGGATTCCGGCATCGGCATGACCCCCGAGCAGTGTTCCAAGATGTTCCAGTCGTTCAGCCAGGCCGACGCCTCGACCACCCGCAAATACGGGGGCACCGGACTGGGGCTGGCGATCTCCAAGAACCTGGTGGAAAAAATGGACGGGCGCATCTGGGTGGAAAGCGAGGCGGGCAAAGGCTCGACCTTCCATTTCCACGCCCGTTTCGACGTGCAGGCCGAACCCATGGCGCGGCGGGTATTCCGCGCCGAAGAACTGCTTGGCGTGCGGGTGCTGGTGGTAGACGACAATGCCTCGGCACGCGAGATCCTGTCCGGCATGGCCCGCAATTTCGGGCTGGAGGTCGACGTGGCCGGGGACGGCCAGCAAGCCCTGGCGATGATCGGCGAGGCGGAACGGAAAGAACTCCCCTACGATCTGGTGCTGATGGACTGGAAGATGCCGGTGATGGACGGCGTCGAAACCATGCTGCGCCTGCAGGAAGAACAACTGGCGCGAGTGCCGGCGGTCATCATGGTGACCGCCTACGGGCGCGAGGAGGCTCTGGGTTCCGCCGAGCAACGCGGGGTGGAACTCAAGACCGTGCTGACCAAGCCGGTGACCTCCTCGACGCTACTCGAAGCCATCGGCGAGATGCTGGGCAAGGGGCTGGTCGCAGATGATCGCGTCCACGACAAGGTTGATCGCGGCGCTACCGCCATGGATAGCCTCAAGGGTGCGCGGGTGCTACTGGTCGAGGACAACGATATGAACCAGGAACTGGCCAGCGAACTGCTTGGCCAGGCCGGCATGGAAGTGGTGATCGCCAACCACGGCCAGGAAGCGCTCGATATCCTGGCACGCGACGCCCGCTTCGACGGGGTGCTGATGGATTGTCAGATGCCGGTGATGGACGGCTACACCGCCACCCGCGAAATTCGCAACAACCCGGCCTTCAAGAATTTACCGATTATCGCCATGACCGCCAACGCAATGGCCGGCGACAAGGAGAAGGTAATGGAAGCCGGGATGAACGACCACATCGCCAAACCGCTCGACGTCGAGGAAATGTTCGCCACCCTCGCCAAATGGATCAAGCCCGCCGGCACAGCCCCCGCCAGCAGCGCGCCTGCCCCGGCGGCGGCGCAGGGCGGCCTGCCCACCCTGCCCGGCATCGACATCAAGGCGGGACTCGCCACCACCATGAACAACGAAAAGCTCTACACCCGCCTGTTGGTGAAATTCCGCGACGGCCAGAGCAATTTCGCCGCATTGTTCCGCGCCGCCCAGGCCGATGCCGACCCCACCGCAGCGGCGCGCGCCGCCCATACCCTCAAGGGTACCGCCGGCAACATCGGCGCCAAGGGCGTACAAGCGGCAGCGGGAGAACTGGAATCCGCCTGCAATCAAGGTGTTCCCACAGAGCGCATCGACGAACTGCTTAACCATGTCCTCGCCGAGCTGGCGCCGCTTATCGCCGGCTTGGCGCAAGTTGAAGGAGCGGAACCGCTTGCCGTGGAAGCACCGGGGACAACGTCGGTCGACCGGGCACGCCTCACCGGGTTGCAGGAAAAACTCAAGGCCCTGCTCGCCGACAGCGACACCGAAGCCAGCGACGTACTCGACGAACTCCGGGAACTCGCCAAGGGCACGCCGCTGGCAGCCAGCCTGAAGAAGGTTGCCGATGCCATAGCGGCCTACGACTTCGACGCGGCGCTGGAAGCCCTGGGCTGATCGCCACGCCAGTCCCCATGACACCCGCTCCAGGCAGCCACAGACTCTACGTGGCGGGCATCGGCGCTTCCGCCGGTGGGCTGGAGGCGATGTTGCCGCTATTCGCCCAGTTGCCTGCGACCGGCCGAATCGCCTACGTGGTCGCCCAGCACATGGCGCACGACGCCCACAGCGAGCTGGTGGCCCGCCTGATCGGACGGGAATCCCGGCTGCCCCTGGCCGTCGCCCGCGACGGCGAAACACTCCAGGCCGACCGGGTTTACCTGGTTCCCGCCGGCAAGGACGGCGTGGTGCTCGGCAACGCCCTGACCCTGCAAGAACCTTCCCCGCAATTTCTGTCCCACCCCTCGATCAATGCGCTGTTCGCCTCGCTCGCCCACACCTACCGGGACAACGCCATCGGCATCGTGCTTTCCGGCACGGGATTCGACGGCGTCGCAGGCTGCCGGGCAATCAAGGCTGGCGGCGGACTAACCTTCGCCCAGGATCCCGGCGAGGCCAAGTTCAACGGTATGCCGACGGCGGCAATCGAAGCCCGCCTGATCGACCGGGTACTCCCGGTGGCAGCCATCGGCGGCGCGTTGGCGGGCCTCTTTCCGGGAACTGAGGTACCACCGCCGACCGCCGTCGCCAAGCCGCCGGTTGAATCGGCGCTTCCCGACGCGGCACTCCGCGAACTCGAATACCTAGTGCGCCTGGTGCATGAAGCGACGGGCATCGATTTCTCCGGCTACAAGGAAGAAACCCTGCTGCGCCGCCTGGAAAAGCGCAAAGCCCTCCTCGGCGTCACCTCGTCGGAAGCCTACCTGGCATTAATCCACCGCGACACTGACGAATTGCACACCCTGCAACACCAGTTCCTGGTATCTCTCTCGTCCTTTTTCCGTGACCGCGAAGCGTTCCGCGAGCTGGAGCGCGCCCTGGCCGCCCTGCTCGCCCGGAAAACAGCGGGCGAGCCGCTGCGCGTCTGGGTGCCGGGATGCGCCTCGGGCGAGGAACCCTACACCCTGGCAATCGTGATCAGCGAATTGCTCGGCAACGACCGCGCGCGCCACGCGGCAAACATCATTGCCACCGACCTCAACGACGAAGCGCTGGAAATGGCCCGCACCGGCCTATACCGCCACACGGCTTTCCGCGAAATGGAAGCGTCCCTGCAGAACCGCTACTTCGTCCCCAAAGGCCAACACTTGGCAGTATCGGAGACGCTGCGGAAAATGGTGTCCTTCGAGAAGCGCGACGTGCTCGACGGGCCGCCGGCCCAAGACCTCGACCTCATCAGTTGCCGCAACCTGCTGATCTACCTGAAAAGTGCCTTGCAGGACCGGCTGATTGCCGACTTTCACCGCGCCCTGCGACCCAACGGCCTGCTCTTCATCGGCCAGTCCGAATCGCCGGGACTGACCGGCAACGCGCTATTCGTCCCGGTGGACCGCGACCAGCGCCTGTTTCGCCGCCGTCCCTGAACATCTCGTCACCCAGCTCGGCCACGACCGCCGAGGCACCTTTCAGACGCCCGGAGTGACCGCCTTGCCGCCGTTGCGCGTTTTTGTTTGGCAACCCTGACCGGCGTTTCGATCAGGCGCCTCACCAGCCGCCAATCCAAGGACGTGCTGGTCCCGGAGGAAAGCTGCGGATACGCCACGAAACCAAGAATTTCCGGCTGTTCGCCAAGCTGCTTGGACACGGGCTGATTGGGCGCCATTTTGTGTGAGGCTGAAGACTGCGGAGGGCGCTCAATGAGCGCTATGTGCCATAAGGAGACGGTCGGGAACCGCGCGATGAATGGCTGATCCTCGGCCGGAGCAGCCGCTCAGGCTAACTGAGATAAACGGCTACTTCCGACCCAAAGCGGAAATTGCCCACCAGAAGAAGCGGACGTCCAGGAACGTCCAAGCTCTCCGGCGGCAATGGGGCGTAGTGGAATTGCCGTCCGGTGCAGCGCCTTGGCGCCTTGTTATGCGAGCTAATTGAAGCGCTTTGATGTTCACGGCAAGGCTGGCAGGCCCAGTTCATTGAGGAAGGCATTGTGTCTGTCCCGCGCATCCTTGATGTTCTGCTCCAGGGCGACTAGCTCGGTATTGATTTCCTGCAAATCGACCTCAGCCTCGCCCACCGCCGTGCTGATATAGCGCGAGATATTCAGGTTGAAGTCGTTCTTCTCGATCTCTGCCATGTCCACCCGTCGGGCGTAGCGGGGCTCTTCCTTTCGGAATTGGTAGGTGCCGATGATCTTGGCGATGTGCTCCTCGCTCAATTGATTCTGGCGTTTGCCTTTCACGAAGTGCTCGGCGGCATTGATGAAGAGCACGTCGTCTGGCTTCTTGCACTTCTTCAGCACCAGGATACACACCGGGATGCCGGTGGAGTAGAAGAGATTGGCGGGCAGGCCGATGACGGTGTCGATGTGGCCGTCCTTGAGCAGCTTGGTGCGGATGCGTTCCTCGGCGCCGCCACGGAACAGCACGCCGTGGGGCAGGATGATCGCCATCACGCCTTCGTCCTTGAGGAAGTGGAAGCCGTGCAACAGGAAGGCGAAGTCGGCGGCGGATTTGGGGGCGAGGCCGTGGCTTTTGAAACGCACGTCGTCGGCCAGCGCGTCGGTCGGCTCCCAGCGGTAGCTGAACGGTGGATTGGCGACGACGGCGTCGAAGCTCGGCTTCTTCGCCGGGTTCGGCTCGCGCATCATGTCCCACTCGTTGAGCAGGGTATCGCCGTGGAAGATGTCGAATTCCGTGTCCTTCACCCCGTGCAGCAGCATGTTCATGCGGGCCAGGTTGTAGGTGGTGATGTTCTTTTCCTGGCCGAAGATTTTGCCGATGGCGCCGCCCGCCTTTGCCACCTTCTTGCGCACGTTGAGCAGCAGCGAACCGGAACCGCAGGCGAAGTCCAGCACGCTCTCCAGCCGCTTTTTGGTCCCGGTTTTCGGTTCCTGGCTGTCCAGCGTGACGATGGCCGAAAGGATGTCGGAAATCTGCTGCGGGGTGTAGAACTCGCCCGCCTTCTTGCCCGACCCGGCGGCAAACTGGCCGATCAGGTATTCATAGGCATCGCCCAGCGCGTCGATGTTCGTGGAGAACTCCGCCAGCCCTTCGGCAATTTTCTGGATGATGGTGCACAGCTTGGCGTTCCGGTCCTCATACTTCTTGCCCAGCTTGGGAGAACTCAGGTCGATCTCGGAGAACAGGCCCTGAAAGGTGCTCTCAAAGGATTCCGTTTCGATGTATTTGAAGCCCGCTTGCAGCGTGTTGAGCAGCTCGCCGTTCTGGGTGCGCGCCAGGTTGGCGATGCTGTTCCACAGGTGCGCGGGCTGGATGACGTAATGCACCTTGCGCCGCATCTGCTTCTCGAACGCCGGGATGTCGTCCACATTGTTCGCATACCACAGCGCCAGCGGCACCTTGCGGGTGTCGCCGCCTACATCCGGGTAATCCCGCCCCAGCTCCTTCTTCGCCGCCGTCTCGTAGTTATCCGAGAGGTAGCGCAGGAAGAGGAAGGACAGCATGTAGTCGCGAAAGTCGTCCGCATCCATCGCCCCGCGCAGTTGGTCGGCGATGCTCCAGAGGGTGTTGCCCAGTTGTTTTTGGTTGGTTTCGGTCATGGTTTATGGCTTGCCCTCTTGCGGTGGGGGTAACGTTTTGGTGCGCTCTGCCAGCATCTTATCCTCGGATTTCACTCGGCGTTCCAGCTTCTTCAGGTCTTCTTCGGCAGCCAGTTTTTCGGGCTGAATACCGCGCTGCCCTAGCATGTCGCGCACGCTTTCGTTGTTCTTAACGTGTTCGTGCGTAATCGCGGGTTCGCCGCGCAAATTGTCTTGTCGCACGTTGTGATTCGTCATTTCGGTGGCGAGATTTTTGGCGGCAATGGTCAGCGTAGGCAAAAAATCAGCCAGCGGACGGTTGGCTACAATGCCGTATTTATTTTTCATGGCTTGCGTGGTGTTTCCACCAAACAGTGCCTGATCCCCCCGTGATCGAATCCGGCCAAAACCAGCATCGTCCACACCGCGCTCGTAAATGTTTTGCGAGAGTGCCTTTTCCGACTCCTTGAGCCGGTCACGTGCTTCCATGCGCGCTTGCAGGCGCATGCGGTCTTCAATTAGCTCTTGCTTGCGGGTTTGCACAGCAAAGTAGCTTTGCGCAAAGGCAACCTCAGGCTTGCGCGGATCGCCGTTCTGGGCAATCAGGTAACAGGCATAGCGGGTGAGCATGAAATCATCAATTTCCCGCTCCCCGCCCTTGCCATGGACGATCAATTTCGTGACGCCACGAAAATGATCTGAAACCGCATGTCCAGAGGCTTCGCATGCCTGCATAGCGCGCTGGATGGCGGTTTGAAAGTTCTCCCAGCGCGCATAGCCCAAGGGAACTTGCAAATCGCGGGCAAACCAGAATTCGACGCCCTCGGCATCGGCACGCTGTGCACCAGCCTCCAGACTACTTTGCAAGGCTTTGAGTGGCTCATCCATGGTGTTTCCTCCGCTGGTTTTGTACTTGTTCATGCATTTGAACTGTCAAGGATTCCTTGACAGTTGCCGCCGAGTCCAACTCCCCGTCCTCGAAGATGTTCTTCAGGTGCAGGGAGATGTTCTGCTTCGTGGCATCGAAGAGTTCCGCCATCTCCAACTGCGTCAGCCAGACGGTCTGCTCCTGCGCCCGCAGCTTGATCTGGCTGCGGCCGTCTTCGGTTGTGTAGAGAATCAGGTCGTTCATGGTGTCTACGCTGGTGCCCGGGGGGATACAGGTGTGGTTGCTAATTCTGCCACTGCAGGGCGGAATGAATAGCGGTCCAGGAAAACGTTGAGAATCTCGCGGAACATCTTCTTGTCAGTGGAGGTGATCGATTCAGACTCGAAGACCGAATACTTGGCATGACTTCTGACATTCAAAAAACGTGCGTAGAGGGCCTTATTGGCATGCCCTTCAAAACATGTAGAGATGTGTTGTCGGCCAAAGAATATGGCGGTCTTTTCGAGAATGCTACGGAGCGAGTTGAAATGATATTGTGAAATCTTTCCAGATTTCGCCACCGCACGCAGCTCGTCCAAGGCCGCGACATGATGCAGAAAGGGAGACTCGCCGGTATCTTCGAGAGTGTATGTCTGCGCCTCATTCAGCCGGTGCAGAATGTATGCCTTCTTCCTAATATTGTCTTTGCCCTCAGGGGGTCTCTTCCCTGTAAGTTCATTGAACATCACATTGAAGAACAAACCATGGTGCGTAGAAATTACGACCTTCAGCTTATTGTTTTCATTTTTCAGCAATCCACCTAGGCTAGCCGCAACGGCAATGGTGTTGTGCTCATCCAGTGACGAGATGGGGTCATCGATATAAACATACTTTACCCAATCGTAAGGCGCCCCTTTTTCAGCTTCGATGGCGAGTTGGAGTATTGACAAGAAGAAGCACCAGATAAAAATGTTTTCCTCGCCTCTGGAGATTTTGATGTCCTCAAGCCGCCTGCGATTTCCGGCCACCGTCACGTCGCGATGAAAGCGTATCTCGGCCGCAGCGTAGTCAATTCTGAAATCAAAGTCAGCGTGCTGATGAAGAAGTGGGCGAATGAGGTCTTCGATGCCCATTCCGTCAAGGCCATCAAAGAAGCGAGACTGAGCCTTAAACTTAATTTTGCGTTCCCGGTCCTCATTGAGGTCATTGTCCCAATCAAAGAGGTCTTCAGTAAAGGCATTGAAGTAAAGAGTGTCCCGTTTCTCCTCCTTCTTGCCGAGATCTTTAAATTCCATCGACAGGCGAGTTTTCCCCACGCCATTGTGTGCGAACACCAGAACGAAATCATTTCCTGAAACCGGTGTAGTGCCTTTCCGATTGGCCGTCTTCTTGCGTTTGTTAACTCCCTTTAAATCCCTGCGGAGCTTTTTCGCCAGTGACTCCAGCGATCTGAATTTGTTGATGGTTGTTATCTTGCTCATGATTGGATGGCATCAGGGGATGGAAATAGCTGCTGCATCAGACCCTCCTTGTGAGACTTGAGGGTATCGAGCTTCTCGATTTCAGCGGCGATCGTGTTGTCGAGGCTCGTGAGGCAGTCTGCGATCTTCCTCTGTTCGGCCAATGTCGGGAAAGCGCTTTGCCAGCTCTCGATTGCCCCTTTAGTGATGTGCATGATGCCAAGCCCATTCGTAGTCTTGGCCTTCATGTTTTCAGTTTCATTTTCGAGGGTGATGAAGAGGAACTGCTTGTCGATTCCACGCTGCTCAATCACTTTCCAAATGTGGTAGTGATAAATGGATTTTTCGCCGCGCCAGATGCGGGGTCCAAAGGACGCGGACCACGCATAAAGCAGGTCGCCCTTCTCACAATACTTCGTCTCATCCAACTCAAGGTCTGAGTAATACCAAGCGTTGCTGGTGAAGAAGTTCCCAACACGCAGAACTGGGTATTTCCCAGATTCGAGCAGTTCTTCCTGTTTGTAGGCTCGGCCGTTGTAGAAAATCGCGGCTTGGCCCAAGGCCATCCTTTTCCACTCCCCGGCGTTTTGGAATTCTGGGAAGCGGAGGAGGGGTTGGGTTTCGCGTTCGCGGGGGAAAAGCTGTTGCATCAGCCCTTTTTTATGGGTCTTGAGCGCGTCCACTTTCCGCGCTTGCGCGGCCATCAGTTCGTCCACTGAACTCAGGCACTCGGCGATTTTTTGTTGTTCGGCGGGGGATGGAAGCGCGACTGAGAATGAGAGGAAGGTTTCAGCATGGATGCGTCTTGCCTTTCTACTTCCATCGGCAGTTTCACCCAACCTTTCGTAAAAATCTCTGCGCTTGACGTATTCCAAAAGGAACACGGGGTTGAGCCCGCCAGTGATGTCAAAGCATGGCAAATCGACCGTTGACTCAAAGTTGTCCAAGCTGGGGGGAATGATGCCGAAGGCTTGGTTCAGAAAATCAAGTTTGCTGTAAATAAACTGTCCGGTTTTGCGCCGGAAATACTGAGTGTTGATGCTGCCTTGAATGGCATCGTTCTTCTCGAAAACTCCGTTTCCCCAGAGCTTAACGGTAATCTTCTTTGCGACGTTGCCCTTACTTCCTGGTAGTCGGCTTTCACTCAGAAATTCGCCAAGCTGTCTTTCTTTCCACCCCTCTGCCCCCCGAAACTCAGGAAACCTCCGCTTCGGCACCAGCGCGGACTTTTTGCTGCGCGCTCCGCTCATGCCGCTCCTCCCAATTCCTGCGCCAGCAGTTCATGCAGTTTGGCCTGGATGAGTTTTTTGTCGGGCAATTGCAATTGGTATTGGGCGATCAGCGTGGGCGAGAGGTTGCGCGACAGGGCGTATTCCACCACTTCCTGGTCGTGGTCACAGCATAGCAGAACGCCGATGCTGGGGTTCTCGTGCGCTTTCTTGATGTCGCGGTCGAGCGCTTCAAGATAGAAATTCAGTTGCCCCATGTGCTCGGGGCTGAATTTGCCGATTTTGAGTTCAAAAGCCACCAGCGCAGAAAGGCCGCGATGGTAAAAGAGCAGGTCAATGAAAAAATCCTGATTGCCGACTTGCAGGCGGAATTTTTCGCCCATGAAGATGAAATCCGCGCCCAGTTCCAGAATGAAGGCCTTCATGTTCGCCACCAGGGCGCGTTGCAGGTCGCCTTCACTGTGAGATTCGGGCAAGCCGAGAAACTCAAGGACGTAACTGTCTTTGAAGGCGCCGGCGATCAGCGGGTTCAATTCTCTCGCCACCGGTGAGAGTTTTGCGCCGGTCACACTGCGCTCAAAATGGGTAGCGTCAATTTGACGCTCCAGTTCCCGCTTGCCCAAACCCTCGGCCAAGGTCAATTGCAGGTAGTAAGCGCGTTCTTCCGCCGACTTGCAGCGCGAAAAGATGATGGTGTTGTGCGTCCAGGGCAATGCTCGCGCCAGTGCCGAGCGTTTTTCATCGCCTCGATAGGTCTCGTAAAACTGCTTCATGCGCCACAGGTTCTTGTCGCTGAAACCTTTGGCCTCCGGGGCGTGTTGGGCGATGTAGCGTGCCAGTTCGGACACCACGCCTTTTCCCCAGACTTCGCGTTGTACTTTTTCGCTGATGGTTTGGCCGATGTGCCAATACAACTCCATCAGGGCCGTATTGGCCTGTGCAAAGATTTTTTGCCGCGCTTGCTGAATCTGCCCTAGCAATTCGCGGAAGGCGTTTTCGGTGGGGTCGGTGTTGTTCAGCTTATTCATACGCGCTGAGTCCTGAGATGTCGCGGCCATCGGCACGTTTGACAAGGTAGGGGGCGCAATCCTGCATCAGGGCGATTTCCTTGTGGGTGCGCTCTTTCCAGCCGAGGTCATACGGGGCGTAGAGGTCGCTGAGTTGCTCGCCATCGAAAATCATGCGGTCGAGAATGCCGTCCACAAAGCTTTGCAGGGCGGCGGTGGCGAGGCCGTGTTTCGCAGAGATGGCGGCGAGTTCCTGGGCGTTCTTTTCAGCCTTGAAGCGGGTGTAGCCCTCGCGGATGGCGGTCTCGGAGAGACCCTCGCCGGCCTTGAGGGTGCCGATGTATTCGGCGATGGCGTCGCGCTCGTTCATGAACTTGGCATCGGCGCCGATGAGGCCGATGAGTTCCTCGCGAGTCATCTTGGACTTGCCCGGCCCTTTCTGCGAGAACCTGGCGATAAGGCCCATGATGTAGTCGTAGTCGATGACGGCGGAGGCGAAGAGGACGAACTCGAAGTCGAGCTGGTCGATTTGTTCTGCGGGATCGTCGGCGCCCGGCCCATCACCCTCCTTGCCGCTCTTGACCCGCTGCTCTCTGAGCTTTTTGGCGGTTTCCAGATACTGGCCCTTGAAGCCGCGCAGGTTGTCCTCGGGCAGCACCTGCTCGATGCTGGCTTTGTTTTCCCCGGTGAGGTCGGTGTATTGGTCGAGTTGGGTCTTGAGGCGCTGGACTTCCTTGAAGTGGCTGATGAAGGCAGCGCGGGCTGCGTCGCCCTTCAAATTGGCGACGGCGGAGGGCGTACAGCTTAGGCCCTGAGACTTCATGAAGTCGTCGAGCTTCTGTACGGCGGCTTCCAGCTTCTTTATCACCACCGGCGCCTTGTCTACCAGCCAGATTTCCCGCGCCTGCTCGCCGGTCTTCTCACCGGAAAAAAGGGCGATGGCGGCATCGACTGAATCTTGTTGTTGGCGGAAGTCGAGGATGTTGCCGTAGGGCTTGGTGCCGTTGAGCACGCGATTGGTGCGCGAGAAGGCCTGGATCAAGCCGTGGTGCTTGAGGTTCTTGTCCACGTAGAGCGTATTCAGGAACTTGGAATCGAAGCCGGTGAGCAGCATGTCCACGACGATGGTGATGTCGATCTTTTGCGCGGCGGGGTAGTCGGCATTCGGCCACTGCTGGTCTTTGATGCGCTTTTGCACATCCTGGTAGTAGAGGTCGAACTCGCTAAGGCGGTGATTGGTGCCGTAGCGGGCGTTATAGTCGGCGAGGATGACTTCAAGCGCTTGCTTCTTTTTCTCCGGCTCGACCTTGTTGTCCTCCTGCTCCTGCGGGAGGTCACTGGAAAGCTGCTTGATGTCCTTCTTGGCTTCTTCGTTCTCCGCGAGCTCAGCGGGCGGTGAGAAGACGCAGGCGATGTTCAGTGGCTTGTAGTCGGGGTCGGCGGTCTGTTTATCAGCCTGCAAGGTCTTGAACAGCGCGTGGTATTCGATGGCGTCGTTGATGGACGCGGTGGCGAGGATGGCGTTGAAGCGGCGTCCGCCGGTGGCGGCATCGTGCTTTGTCAGAATTTCGCCAACGATGGCCGCTTTGGAAAAGGGGGGCTTTGGTTCATCGGCTTTGGGCGCCCCCTTGCCAACTGGCTTCGCCTCTTTCTCGTTCTTGGGCTTCGGCTTGAAGTAGTCGATGTGAAAGCGCAGGACATTGCCATCCTCGATGGCGTGGGTGATGGTGTAGGCGTGGAGCTGCTTCTGGAAGAGGTCTTCCGTGGTGCGCATGGAGGCCTGGGTATCCTCGATCTTCTGCAAAGTGGCATTGGCCTCAAAGATGGGGGTGCCGGTGAAGCCGAAGAGTTGCGCCTGGGGGAAGAAGTCTTTGATGGCCTTGTGGTTCTCGCCGAACTGCGAGCGGTGGCACTCGTCGAAGATGAAGACGATGCGTTTGTCCTTCAGCGCTTCGAGTTGCTCCTTGTAGGTGGCCTGGCCGTTTTTGCTGCGCTGCTTGTTGCGCTTGCTGGACTCAATCAGCGCGAGGCCGAGCTTCTGGATGGTGGTGACGATGACCTTGTCGGCGTAGTCCTCGGAAAGCAGGCGGCGCACGAGGGCGGCGGTGTTGGTGTTTTCTTCGACGCAGCCTTCCTGGAACTTGTTGAATTCCTCCCGCGTCTGGCGGTCGAGGTCTTTGCGATCCACGACGAAAACGCACTTGTGGATATGGTCGTTTTCCTTGAGCAGGGTGGACGCCTTGAAGGAGGTGAGCGTTTTTCCAGAACCTGTGGTGTGCCAGATGTAGCCATTGCCGTTGTCTTCGGCTATGCACTTCACCATGTGCTGCACGGCATAGACCTGGTAGGGCCGCATAATCATGAGCTTTTGCTCCCCGGCGAGCAGCACCATGTAGCGGCTGATGATCCGCCCGAGGTCGCACTTTTTCAGGAAGCGCTCGGCGAACTCGTCGAGTTGGGTGATCTTGCGGTTGTCCTCGTCGGCGAACTCATAGATGGGCAGGAAGCGCTCGTCGGCATTGAAGGCGAAGTGGCGGGCGTTGTTGTTGGCGAAGTAGTAGCTGCGGTCGCGGTTGCTGACGATGAAAAGCTGCATGAAGCAGAGCAGCGTCTTGGTGTAGCCGTTGCCGGGGTCGTGCTTGTATTCGACGATCTGCTCCATGGCCCGGCGCGGATTGACGCCGAGAGTCTTCAACTCGATCTGCACCACCGGCACGCCGTTGATGAGTAGAATCACGTCGTAACGGTGGTGGCTGTTGTCGGTGTTAATGCGGAGCTGGTTGATGACCTCGAAGTGGTTTTTGCACCAGTCCTTGAGATTGACCAGGGTGTAGTTCAGCGGCGTGTCATCGTCGCGGGTGAAGGCATTGATGCTGCGCAGGGTCTTGGCAGCGGCGAAGACATCCGGGGTGACGATTTCATCCAGCAGCCTGGCGAACTCGCTATCCGTGAGCCGGACACGATTCAGGGCCTCGAATTTGTCGCGGAAGTTTTTCTCTAACGCAGCGCGGTCAGTGATATCCGAGCGGTATTCGTATTTGAGCCCCGTCAGTTTATCGATGAAGCTTTGTTCGATTTGTTGTTCAATCATTGTTGGAGCTCTGCAATCTTGGTACCGCCCTTGGCAACACATGACACCGGTAAATTTCCACAAATAGCCGCCTCTTACAATCATTGAGCATTCTGAATGCATTTCACTTCAGGATGTTCACTGCTAACACCGTTTGGCCGCATAACCACGAAGCACAGCGGACGACGGATGGCGAAGCTGGCCGACGGGTCCGGTGGAGTAGATTGTTGGGACAGCTTGCCATTGGTACTGGCGCCGGTCACGCAACCGCCATTCCAGTGAATGTCTGCTCTAGGAAAATCGGTAAATGACGGCTTATGGCCGACAGCAGTCATGCTATCACATTGGCATGACCGTCCGCTCCGGCCGAAAAACAGACCCTCACGGCAAACAATCCGACGGTCTCTTGTGGATAGAAACCAGTCCCCCAATCCTTGCCAGGTCCCCACAAAGCTGCCCTCCCCCTACTGCACCAACACGTCTCCCGCCTCCTCCGCCGCGCGCGGCAGCATCACCATCAGTGTGGTGGTGTTGTTTTCGTCGGAAACGTTCATGGCGATCCTGCCGCACTGGGTTTCGGCGATGAGTTTGGCCGAATAGGTACCCAGACCGGTGCCGCCCTGCTTACCGGCGGTGACGAACTTGTCGAAGAAATGCTCGCGGATTCCCAGGGGAACCGCGCCATGATTGACAAGGCTGATCATGGCGCGATCCTCCTTGCCGTGCAGGTCGATCTTGATGGTCTGCTGTTGTCCCGAGGCTTCCATGGCATTCTTGAACAGATTGCCGAACAGGGAATAGCAGAGGAGTTCGTCGCCGGCGATGAAAAAGGCTTCCTGCTCGCTGACTTCCTTGCCGCTCGCCATGAATTGGACGCTTACCTGGCGCGCCTCCAGTTCCGATTGTTTTTCCTTGACGATGCGTTTCAACAGTTGGGCAATGTCGACCCGCCCGGGGGTGAATGCATAGGTGCCCTGCTCCATCTTGTAGAGATCCAGCGACAGGTTGACCATGTTGAGCACGCTGTAGGCGGACTGCTCGATATCCTTGATGATTTCCTTCTGGTCGTTGGACATCATGTCGTCGTCGAGGAGGATCGAGGAGAAGTTGATGATCCCGCCGATCGGGTTTTTCATGTCGTGGTGGACGATGCGTTCCACTTCCTCGCGCAGGCGGAAATTCTCTTCGAGAATCGCGTGCTGCTTCTGCAATTCCTCATGGTTGCGGCGAATTTCGTCGAACGAACGTTTCAGCCGCAAATGAGTACGGATGCGCGCCTTGAGGATGGGAGGATCGGCCGGTTTGCTGATGTAGTCCACCGCGCCAAGTTCCAGGCCCTGGGTGACGTTGACCGCCTCGCCGCCCATGGCGGTAAGGAAAATCACCGGGATGTCGGCGGTGGCGGGATTGGCCTTGAGACGGCGGCAAACCTCGAAACCGTCCATTTCCGGCATCATCACGTCGAGCAGGATCAGGTCGGGGAGCTTTCCGGATTCGAGGATCTTCAGCGCCCGCTCCCCGCCGTTGGCCGCTTTCACGCGGTATTCGTCGTCGAGCAGTTCAACCAGCAAGTCGAGGTTATCCGGCACGTCGTCGACCACCAGGATGGTCGCCTCGCGCGCCAAACGCCCCTTGAATTCGTCATCCATCACGATCGCCAGCGGCTCGGCGCCGGCTTTCATCGGTGGCACCGCAATAGGCCGCGCAGCAATCCCCGGAGGCTGGAATTCCGGCACGCTCTGCGCCGCTGTTCTGGGCGCGGCGGCGCTCGGCGCCGGCTTTGCCGCGCCGCCCGCCACGAACGGGAACGCAGCCGCCTTGGCGGCGGCAACTTCCGGGCGGGGCGTATTGATGATCTTGGTGAGCTTGGTTTCCAAACTGTTGACGGTAAACGGCTTGACCATGAAATCGGAAACACCCGCCTCGATCGCCATTTCAACCTGGTGGCGCTGGGTTTCGGCGGTCACCATCAGCACCGGCAGGTTGGCCAGCTTGGCATCCGCGCGGATCGCCTTGAGCATCTCCAGGCCGCTCATTACCGGCATGTTCCAGTCGGTAATCACCACCTGGACCGGTTGCGACCTGAGAATATGCAGGCCTTCCGTCCCATTGGCCGCCATCACGATATTTTTGAACCCCATCTGGTTGAGATTCTTGGCAATGACGCGGCGCATGCTGTCCATGTCGTCGACCACCAGGAAACGCAGGTTGTAGTTCATGTCACTTCTCCCTGTTTAATATCATCCATTATCGGCGCCGCCACCGTGGAAAAGCAACAAAGCTTTACCACTGTAAGTTGGCAGCAAAAGTGGGATAGGACCATGCAATATTTTTTCTTCGCGCTCACCAAAATCATGCGGAAACGCGATCTGTTCCTCATTACAACTCACTTAAACTCACAAAAAGGTATGCCGAATGAATAACTCCTTGATTTGACCTTTACCGGCATGATTCATGACGCTATGCTTTGTGGACATCCGCAAGGAACATGGAGAAACACAATGCTCAAACCGTCCGAAGCATCCATCCCGGATATCCAGAAACTCGACACGCCGTCCGTCGAGCACTCCCTCATCAACCATCTGACTTATTCGGTCGGCAAGGATTACATCACCGCCACCGACCGCGACTGGTTCTTCGCCCTGGCGAACGCGGTGCGGGAACGCATGACCGGGCGCTGGATGGAAACCATGCGCAGCTATTACAAGCAGGATGCCAAGCGGGTGTATTACCTTTCCATGGAGTTCCTGATCGGGCGCACTTTGCTCAGCAGCCTGCTCAACCTGGGTTTCGAGGAAGAATGCCGCAAGGCGATCCAGGATCTCGGCGAAGACCTCGAAAAAATCCGCCAGATCGAACCCGATGCAGCGCTGGGCAACGGCGGTCTGGGGCGGCTCGCCGCATGTTTTCTGGATTCGATGGCGACCCTTGGCCTGCCCGGTTACGGTTACGGGATACGCTACGAATACGGAATGTTCAACCAGCGCATCGAGAACGGCCACCAGATCGAGCATCCCGACAATTGGCTGCGTTACGGCAACCCGTGGGAATATCCACGACCCGAGGTGCTGTATCCGGTCAAGTTCCACGGGCGGGTGGTGGAATTCGCCGACGAGGGCGGACGCTTGCGCCACCACTGGGTGGATACCGAAGACGTGATGGCGATGGCCTACGACACGCCGATTCCCGGCTTCGGCGGCAAGACGGTGAACAAC
Source organism: Sulfuricella sp. (assembly GCA_018336195.1). Classification (GTDB taxonomy): domain Bacteria; phylum Pseudomonadota; class Gammaproteobacteria; order Burkholderiales; family Sulfuricellaceae; genus JAGXQV01. Next base: position 45,070 of record JAGXQV010000145.1, read on the forward strand.
ATGCGGCTGTGGGCGGCCAAGGCGTCACGCGATTTCGACCTGCAATACTTCAACGAGGGCAACTACATCAAGGCGGTGGAGGACAAGAACCAGTCGGAAAACCTCTCCAAGGTGCTGTATCCCGACGACACCACCCAGATGGGCCGCGAATTGCGCCTGAAACAACAGTATTTCTTCGTCTCTGCGTCGATCCAGGACGTACTGTACCGCTTCGACAAATCCGGCCACGCCATCGACGAATTGCCGGACAAGGTGGCCATCCAGCTCAACGACACCCATCCCTCAATATCGGTGCCGGAGTTGATGCGCATCCTCGTCGATCTGCGCGGCCTGCCTTGGGAGCAGGCGTGGAACATCACTACCCGGGTGTTCTCCTACACCAACCATACCCTGATGCCGGAAGCCCTGGAAACCTGGCCGGTGGCGCTGATGGAAAGCGTCTTGCCGCGCCATTTGCAGATCATCTACGAAATCAATCAGCGTTTCATGACCGAAGTGATGCACCGTAACCCCGGCGACGTGGAGTTGATGAAACACATGTCGATCATCGACGAGGACCGCGGCCGACGGGTGCGCATGGCCTATCTCGCCATCGTCGGCAGCCATCACGTCAACGGCGTGGCGCAGATCCACACCGACCTGATGCGCGCCACCATTTTCAAGGATTTCGACCGTTTCTTTCCCGGCAAGATCCTCAACATCACCAACGGCATCACCCCGCGGCGCTGGCTCAACCAGGCCAATCCGGGGCTGTCCCGACTGATCTCCAGCCACATCGGCCATGACTGGCGCACCGACCTCGCGCAACTGGCGAAGCTCGCGCCGCTCGCCGAAAACCGCGCCTTCCGCGAGGAATTCCGCTCCATCAAACATGCCAACAAGGTCAAGCTGGCCGGCATCATTCACCAGAAACTCGGCATCCAGGTCAACCCGCTGTCGCTGTTCGACGTGCAGATCAAGCGCATCCACGAATACAAGCGGCAACTCCTCAACGTGGTGCACGTGGTGACCCGCTACAACCGCATCCGCGCCAACCCGGATACCGACTTCCTGCCGCGCACGGTGATTTTCGGCGGCAAGGCGGCGCCCGGCTACGCCACCGCCAAGCTCATCATCAAGCTGATCAACAGCGTTGCCGAGGTGGTCAACAACGACCCGGCGGTGCGCGGCTTGCTGAAAGTGGTATTCCTCCCCAACTACGACGTGACATCGGCCACCGACCTGGTTCCCGCCGCCGACCTCTCCGAGCAAATCTCCACCGCCGGCACCGAAGCCTCCGGCACCGGCAACATGAAGCTCGCGCTCAACGGCGCACTCACCATCGGCACCCTGGACGGCGCCAACATCGAAATCCGCGAACACGTCGGGGCGGAAAATTTCTTCATCTTCGGCCTTACCGCCGAAGAGGCCGCCAACCTGGCGCGCAACTACAATCCCTGGGACTGGTACCACGGCAACGGCGAGCTAAAACAGGCTCTCGACATGATCGGCGGCGGCTTTTTCTCGCCCGACAAACCAGAGCGCTTCAGCCCGATTTTCGACACCCTTACCGCCAACGGCGACCACTACCTGCTGCTTGCCGACTATGCCGCCTACGTGGCCTGCCAGGAGCAGGTCGACGCACTGTACCGCGACACCGAAAATTGGACGCGCAAGGCCATCCTCAACGTTGCCGGCATGGGCCACTTTTCCAGCGACCGCACCATCGGCGAATACGCGGAAAAAATCTGGAACGTGCAGGCGGTCAAGGTCGAAAGCAGCGCCAATCGCGGTAAAAAGAGTTGAACCGAATCTTGCCCGGTAAACTTTTGCCCCCCTGGCAGGGAAGCCACCTGATCGCCCGTCGGCAAGGTGACGCCGCCTTGCCCGGGAATCCCCGCCCATGACCAGACGCATCCCCATCCGCCTGATCGAGAAACTTGAAGTCGGCCACCCGAGCATAGACGCCGAGCATCGCGACCTGCTCGCTTTGGTGGAAGGGTTCCGCAACCAACTCGAAGAAGACGCTGATAGCGAATCGCTGGTACTGGCCATCGGCGAAATCATCGAATATACGCGGCGGCACTTTGCCAACGAAGAAGCGCTCATGGACGAATGCGGTTATCCCGAGATGGCGCGCCATGTACGCATCCATCGGGAACTCCTGGAAAAGGCCGCCGCGCAGCAGGAAAAAGTTCGCCAGTCCCGCCTCATCAACATCGAACCGATCAAGCTGTATTCGTTCCTGGTGGACTGGTTCATCCGCCACGTTGTCGAAGAAGACCGGAAACTTGCGGATTACCTCAAAAACGCCAATTGAAAGAACGTCACCACGCCGCTTGTCGAGACAATCATGTCTCTCCTTTTCAACTTGAATGGTCGCCAATCAACCGATTGACATGAAGGTCAGGTCTTTTAAAGTTGCAATCCGACCTATAAGCTCGTCGAGTTGAGTCACCCCACAGAAAACCAACCTCATTTAACCATGTCCTTCACTCCCGAAACGCTTCTCCGCCACTGGCAAACCCTGCGCCGGGTGCCGCGTTATCCACAGAAAATCACTGCCGGCGACATTTGCCAGCATCTACAAAACGAAAACTTTAAGGTTGGCAAGCGCACTGTTGAACGGGATTTGCAGGCGCTGTCGCGCATCTTCCCGCTGCTGGTGGATGAACGGGCCAAGCCATACGGTTGGAGTTGGGATAGAGAAGCTGCTGCCTTTGACCTACCCGGCATGAGCATGAGCGAATGCCTGACCGTGATGATGGCAAAAAAGCATTTAAGCACAGTCATGCCAGCCAGTACGTTAACTCAGATGGCACCCTATTTCCGTCAGGCAGAGCAGAAACTGAATGCGCTTTCCGGGCATTCGTCGCTAGCCTCCTGGTTCGACAAGGTGCGCATCATTCCCCCTACTCAGCCATTACTGGCACCACAGGTGGATGAGACTGTTCTTTCAGTCTTGCAGGAAGGGCTGCTGCAAAATCACCAGTGCGTCATAACTTACCAGCGCCGAGGGACCGACGGAGAGGATGAATATCTCATCAATCCGCTCGGCTTGGTTCAACGGGGGGTGATGCTGTATCTGGTCTGCACGATCAAAACCTACAGCGATTTGAGAATTCTGGCTATTCATAGAGTGCAATCTGCCATATTGCTCGACACGCCATCTAAACAGCCAGAGGGATTCAGCCTAGATGCTTATCTGGCAACTGGTGCTTTCGGCTGGATGAGTGATTTGACAGTGCCATTCGAGGCATTGTTTACACCCGAAGCGGGCAACCATCTCTACGAAACGCCTTTGTCGGAAGATCAGGCCATCACATTACAGGAGGATGGAAGGCTCAAGGTGACGGCAACGATTCAACAGAATCATCAACTCGTTTGGTGGCTGTTGGGGTTTGGCGACGACGTGGAAGTGGTCGCCCCGCTTGATCTGCGGGCACGGATTGCGGAAAAACTTCGTTTGGCGGCGAGTAGATACGGGTAACTCGCCTTGCGTCTTGGTGTGTCGCATGGGTGTGAGACGATAAACCTACGCTTCACAAATATAAGCATAACTCGATGTGCCTGTGTGCTTCCAATAATGTAGCAAGAGGAAAATGAGATGTTGAATACCCCCCAGGAAAACGACGTTCCACGTACAGCCATGGACTTAGAGAGTACCGGGCAAATTACATTCAGCACAAGTCAAGACAGCCGTGACGCTGAAATCGCTAAAGACATCGCAAATACCGGCATTGCGCTGGCTGCCAACGAAACCGTCAGTCGCTACGGTAGTGCCGGTGCAGAATTCATCAAAGGCTATCGTGGTATTGATAATGAAACGGGCCAGCGATTCGCAAAAGGGCAGGCTGACATCGCCAAGCACAAGGTCAACCCCGACCCGGCTCAAGCCGTCAAGAATATCAAGCAACAGGCAGGCTATGCTGCCGAGGTCGCCGCCACCAGCCGCGACAACGCCGAATACATTATCCAGGGTTCCGAGGTACGCACTTCGCGTAGTGACGATCTGCCGCAATACGGTAGAAACCACACCGTAGTGGATCGAGTTCAAGTCCTGAACGGTGAAATCATTGAAGGCTCGCAGGCGCAGATGAAATTCGTGGGCGACCGCGATGCGCTATTTCGAAAAATAGCGGAAGAAAATAAGAACGGTAAAAACGATCTGTCCCGCTACCGGGGTGTCAAACTTGACTTGTCCTCGGAGCAATTCGAGGGGGCAAAGCAATACTGCCGTGATAAGGCCAACGCGCGACGTCAGCAAGCTGATGCGGTGCGGCAAAAAGGCAAACCTGATCTGGCTGACAGATTCCTTCGTGAGGCTGACAATTACGACCAGTTGGCTGACAACGTAGCAGATAGCGGCCTCACCACCAAGGAAGCGATTTTTTACCGTGTATACCCCAAAGTCGCCACGGTGCTGGACATTGCGCGCACCAGCCACCGTGCGGGGAAGGAAGGTGCCAAGTACGGTGCCATTATCGCCTGCTGCATATCACTCGTTCAAAATGGGTTTTCCGTCGCGCAAGGAAAGAAGGAAATGGGTGAGGCTGCCAAGGATTTGGCTCTTGATACCGCCAAGGCCGCTGCCCTCGGCTACGGCACAGCCTTTGCCGGGTCTGCTATCAAAGGGGGCATGCAGCAATCGGGTAGGCAAACGATCCGCACGTTGGCAAATACCAGCGCACCTACGTTGGTGGTAAATGTGTGCCTGTCACTGGGCAGTTCCGTAAAACGCTACGTCACGGGCGAAATCAGTGAGGTGGAACTGCTCACCGAAATGGGTGAAAAGGGGGCGGGTATGCTCTCGGCGGGCATGATGACCGCGCTAGGGCAACTGGCCATACCGGTGCCTTTCGTGGGCGCAGCCATCGGTGGCATGATCGGCTACACCCTCTCTTCTCTTTTTTATCAGAGCGCGCTTGATGCTGCCAAGGGTGCTGAGCTTTCGCGCAAAATGCTCGAGCGCACGCGAGCCATCCAGGAAGCCGCCCGTGCCCGCATTGCTGAAGAGCAAACCGGACTTGATGCCTTCGTGCGCCGCGAAATCCCTCAACTGCACGAAGCAACGCAGCAACTCTTTGTCAGTCTGAGCACAGTGCATCAAAGCTCTGATGCTGTTTCCACCGCCATCAACCAGTTTGCCACCTTGCTAGGCAAGCAGTTGGAATTTCAGTCGATGGCGGATTTCGACGACTTCATGCGTTCCGACCGCCCGTTGACTTTGTAACCCCCCCTGTTTGCCTTGAATCTATAAACTCTCAAAGAAAGGACGATAGCCCTCATGTTAATCAAACTTTTGTCTGCGGCGGATAAAGAACATCTGCTTGAACTTCTGGAGCTTCTAGCTCTTGCCGACAAACACCTGTTATGGGATGGCAAGAGAAAAGAAGAGATCACCTCAGAAACCGATCTCAATAAGCTTTCCATTCAGAACGGGGAACAGGAAAGCGCGCTGCTCGCGGATATGAAATCCGAGGGTGCGCAATCTTCCAGTGTCCGCCCTCAGATTGCGGGTGTTGCGGTCCCAATTATTGCGGCGGCTCTTTTTTCTTTTACATCTGGCTCTGTCGAAACAAGTCTTATCGAAAAATTAAAGGCTTTTCCATTGCAAGAAGTCGAGGAACCTGCAACTCGAGCGCAGGCCGCTATGACGATCTTGAAGAAACTGCTTGAAGGAAAGGAATCCGAGATCCCTTCCGTACCCAAGCTCATGTTGTTCGAGTTAATGTTGATGGCTCTTTGTGGCGGCAGCATCTTCAGCATTGAATGGGCGCTTCTCAAGGAGTTTCAGCACCATCACCGACTGGAAGACTTTATTTTCGACGACCTTCTTGAGTGTGCAGAAACCATGAACCGGGAAGTCAGCAAAACCATTGCCATCATTCTTGAATAAGGAGAAGACCGTGCCAGTTCCTATCATCCTCGGTGTCATCGCTGGCGGTGCCGCACTGTATGGCGCTGTAAAAGGCGTTAAAGGCGCCATTGATCACCGCGATGCCAAAGACATCAATGAAAACAGTCAATCCATGGTGGATACCGCCAACCGCAGGGTTGACGAGCAACGCAAGGCCACTAATGCCGTTTTGCAGGACTATGGTGGGCGAAAATTGCGCGCTTTCAATGGCATCATTGCCGATTTTATTGACACTTTCGCTCGCCTGAAAAATGTGGACACCATTCATACACCAGAACTTGACAAACTCAGTCTTGGGGGTTTTTCCACGTTGTCCCTCGATGGATTGAAGAGTGATTACGAATTGCTCAAGAGTTCCGGCCTGGGCTTGGGCGCAGGCTTAGGCGGCGGCGCTGCTCTGGCTTTTGGTGCCTACAACGGCACCATGTTGCTGGCCGCAGCCAGTACAGGCACGGCTATCTCCACCTTGAGCGGCGCGGCGGCCACCAATGCTACGCTCGCCTGGTTGGGCGGTGGCTCCCTGGCGGTTGGTGGGGGTGGTATGGCGCTAGGCAGCATGGTACTGGGCGGTATCGTGGCGGGACCCGCTCTGGCGATTTTTGGTCACATCGTCGGCAACAAGGGGGAAGAAGCGTTAAACAACGCACGCAGCGATCAGGAGCTGGCCAGAACCATCCGCGATGAAGCCAAGCTGATGGTCGGCAAGCTGGAGGCAATTGAAACAATCAGTTCCTTCGCCAACAGCACTTTTTCGAAAGTTAGTACACATTTGCGTCATGCCGTGTATGACCTCAAGAAGCTCATTGATGTCGAAGGTGAAAACTACCAAGTATTGTCTTCCGAGGGTCGTGAAACAGTTTTCCGCTCGGTCAAATTTGCTCAACTCATCAAAGCCATGATCGACACACCAATCCTGGATCAAGACGGCAACCTGGTACTTTCTACCGAAAAACGGTTGCAGGAGATCAAAGCCTCGCTGGCATAAGAAGCTGCCTTTGCCAGCGCAGCCTATCGACATAAAGAAGCGGCCACAGCGTATCAATGCTGTGGCCGCTTTGCCATTTAATAAGAATGCGGAATTTCGCTATGTCCATGCCAATCTTCCCATGTCAACAGTGCGGGTTGTGCTGCCAGCATGTTCATCTCGTCGCTGAAACACAGTTTCTGAATCGTGGCGATGGCACGTGCAGGCACTATGATGCGGCCAGCAAACTTTGCTCGATTTATGCTGAGCGCCCGGACATTTGTCGGGTGGGGCTGCAATACACAGTGCGTTATGCCCGCTTGTATACTTGGGATGAATATGTCGTGTTGAATCTCCAAGTTTGCGCAAGTTTGCAGAAGCAGGCCCGAATGGAATGAAGTCCGGGGCTGCGTCTCGAAAGAGGCGTGAATCCTTGCCTTGTCAATTCGGATGAGCCATGTGGTTCTTTGCGTCTTGATTTGTCGCACCGGTGTGAGACGATGCTTTTGTGACTTGAGCAGTTCAGGCAGGAATGAGCATTGGTTGAATGCAGGCATGTAGCCTAACTGCCCTAAAACCAAGGGAGGTTATCATGCCATTATTCATCGGATTATCGCTTTTGATGTTCGTATTTTTCGTCAAATATTTTTCTGAGACCCAGAAAAAAGACTTGGCCGGAAGGACGAATAAACACACCGTTTTTGTATTCTCGATGTTTACCTTTATCTGCACGGCACTATTCTTTTGCATCAAGTATGCCGCGAAAACATCGGCGGTAGCGCTTTTGAGCGTCGTCCTGTATTTCATACTGAAACATAAGAAAAACGAGACGGAAACGACATAACGAACACAGTGCTGTGTTCGTTTTTTAATAAGCATTTTCCGCAGCTTGTGTTTACCATCAACCATGACCAAGGAGTTAATGATGATTAACTACGAATACCCATTAAATGAACGGATACGCACGCTGCTCCAATTGGAAGACGCTTTCGCACGCGCCGCTTGTTCCATCACACAAGCCAGCCGTCAGGAACATCACGCGGCCTTGCTGGCGCTGTTTGAAATTGTCGAAATCGCGGGTCGCGCCGATCTGAAATCCGACCTGATTCAGGAACTGGAACGGCAAAAAAAAATTCTCGAATTGCTGCCCAAGAATCCCGCTATCTCCGAAGATGCGCTAAACACCCTGCTTCAGGACATCGATAAAACCATCGCCGGCTTGAATGGCATGACGGGAAAAGTCGGCCAGCACATGCGCGACAACGAATGGCTGATGCACATCAAGCAGCGCGCCGACACCACCGGAGGGGTGCGCGGATTCGATTTGCCCTCCTACCATTACTGGCTGAATCAGGATGCCGAACTACGCAGCCGTGAACTGGCCTCTTGGCTGGAACCGATGCTGCCGATCAACGATGGTATCCGTATCGTCATGCGCGCGTTGCGCGACAGCGGCAAGGGGAGTCGTTATGTCGCTCCGCGCGGATCATTTCAGCAGATGCTGAGCGGGCAGGTGGTTCAAATGCTGCGAGTACGGCTCGCCGACAGCTTGCCTTGCTTCCCGGAAATCAGCGCCAACAAGTACGCCATCAACATTTCTTATGCCGCGCCGGGGCGCTCACAAAAGCCGCGTGCCTGCGAGCAGGATGTGGAATTCGAGATGATGTTGTGTTCGTTGTAAAGGCCAGGCTGCCTGGGTTGCATCAAATATTCGTCTTTTACCGCTTCGTTGCGCCGTAGTGTTTCAGGTTCGAAGCTGAACCCGGTTTATTGCCATGGCATATCTCGTTGTCTTGGTGCACCTGTACCTGTGATTCTGACTGACACCGTGTGAAGCAAATCAATCCTGTTAAATGTCGAGCGAATCGGTAGATCCCCCCCCCGCAGATTTACTGGAACATTCTCACGTGAATCCCATATGGAGCAACGGAGAACTCACGGTCGAGTCCATTTATCGCTTCAAGGGGCAAAGCGCGCCTGCCGTCATCCTGAGCGAAGTGGCCATTACGGAGCTGACAGAAAAGGAATGTCGTAAATTATTTGTCGGCATGACTCGCGCCCAACTTAATTTGCAAGTTGTTCTTTCTGTGCAAGCAGGGGCGTGCATTGCGGCTGCGTTGGGTTAAAAAAACCGGCTGAATAAACCGCCGAAATTATTTGCCAAACCGGCAATCAATATTCGCCAATCACTTTGTCTATGGCGGGTCTTATTTTTGCCCGATCTGCCTGGCTTAGCTTGGCAACAGGAGCTTTGAGTCTGGTGGTATCGATTGCGAATATTTCGTCTGTTGATAAAACAAACCGCCCTTTATCGGCAACATCAATCAGCGGAGCCATGATGTCCACGGGCTGAGCGTTGGCTCGGAGGGGGATGACAACAGTTGCCCCGGTTTTGCTGGTGATGTGGCCGTTCTGAACAGAGACAAGGTAGGGTATCTCCACCTTTCTCGTGCCGGGATTGGGATAAATGTCGAATTGCGCCATGAGCTTAGATTCGGTCGAACTCGGCGCCGGCCAGTCCTGTCATGGAAATATCCTTTCCATGAGCCGCCAAGGCTTCGGCGTTACGTTCCACCCACGCGCGATTTTCCAGTTCTTCGAGCATTCGGGCGAGCAACTGCTCAGCATGTGCTGAAAAATTAATTTGTTGCTTGTATGGCTCAAGACGATCCAGCAGGTTTTGATTGATCGACAGCGATAAGCGCCCTTTTTTTGCCGTCGGATAATAGTTGGTTTGCATGGTGCATCGCCTCATCCGAATTGAATGCGTACGATCATACGCATTATTATGCTCGCGTCAAGCCAGGGATAGAACCTGCAACGTGGGTCGCCATTCGATATGTTCTTGCGCCTGAGCTGGAGATGCGCCAAAGATATGCCGCGCTTCCTGACAAAAATCAAATCCAGCAGCAATGAAATGGGAGAGGTGATTGACCGCTGATCGGCTATTTTGTTACGGATGTTCCCGCTAAGTTAGTTTTGTCCCAGTTTGGCTGCCTCACTCAGCCCTTGTTTCTGATCTTTGTGCGACTTGTTACGTCGCTGTCCGGCTGCAAACTGGCATCACCACTTTATGTCGGGAGATTAGAAATGTCGCAACAAACCCCATCCGCAGTTTTTTCATTGCTCATATCGAAAGGAAACCCTGCCGTGAAATCCTGGCCAAATCCGTTTGATGCACTCCGGCGTGCACTGGCTTTGCTGGCCGCCGTGTTCCTGCTTGCCGCCCCTCTGGCGCAAGCTTCCAATATTGTCACGTCATTATCTGATCTTGCCGGTAATACAGTCTGTGCGGTGGTCAGTGGTGGAGTGCAATGCTGGGGCGATAACACCTACGGCGTGCTTCGGAACAACGGCACGAAAAACAGTGCGGTACCAGTTGCCACAATTGCGTCTGGCAGCGGTGTTACTTCTGTGTCGGTAGACAGCGCTCACGCTTGCATGGTGGTCAATGGCGGAGTGCAGTGCTGGGGAAGAAACGACCATGGTCAGCTTGGAAACAACAGCACAACGGATAGTTTGATCCCGGTCACTGCGATTGCGGCGGGCAGCGGTGCTACTGCCGTGTCGGTAGGAAGCTTCCATTCCTGTGCGGTAATCAATGGCGGGGTACAGTGCTGGGGATTTAACCAGAATGGCGAACTCGGCAACAACAGCACGACAACCAGCCTGACCCCGGTCATAGCGATTGCACCCGGTAGCGGCGCCACGTCTGTGTCAGTGTCAAACTTCAAGACCTGCGCAGTGGTCAATGGTGGGGTGCAGTGCTGGGGCAGCAACCAGAACGGCGCCCTCGGTAATAACAGCACCACGGATAGCCTTGTTCCAGTCACCGCGATTGCGGCAGGCAGTGGTGCCACCTCGGTATCTGGAAATGGTGCGACCTGTGCAGTGGTCAACGGTGGGGTTAAGTGCTGGGGATATAACGGTTCCGGCCAGTTTGGCAATAACAGTACGACATCCAGCCTAGTTCCGGTCATAGCGATTGCAGCGGGCAGCGGTGCCACTTCCGTGACGACAGGACCGGCTAACACCTGCGCGGTGGTCAATGGCGGGGTGAAGTGCTGGGGGGATAACAACAGAGGCGATCTTGGCAACAACAGCACCACACCGAGTCTGATCCCGGTCACAGCGATTCCGCCCGGCAGCGGCGTCACTGCCGTTTCGTCGGGTGGATCTAACGCCTGCGCTCTGGTCAGTGGTGGGGTGCAGTGCTGGGGGATTAACTTCGCCGGCCAACTCGGCAACAGCAGCACCACGGACAGCTTGATCCCGGTGGCCGTGACGTTTCCTGCTCCCGCCAGCCTTGCTACGATGAGCCTCAATTGCCCCACCACCCTCGCGGTAAGCGTCAGCGGCAACTGTTCCAGCATCGCCAGCTACAGCGACGGCAGCAGCAAGACGGTATCGCCAATCTGGACTTCCTCCAATACCGCCGCGCTTATGGTAAGCAGCAGCGGTGCGCTGACTGGCGGAAATGTGATTGTCGATACGCCGGTTACAATCACCGCAAGCTATAGTGAGGGCGGAGTCACCCAAACCGCTACAGTTCAAGTTACCGTCAAGGCCGCTGTCGCCAAGCTGTCCGGCTTGACGATTTCCGGCGATGCCAGCGTCAAATCGGGCAGCAGCATGACGCTAACGGCGACCGGCAGCTACAGTGACGGCAGCAGTCACAACGTTTCTCCAACCTGGAGCGTCAACAGCGGCCAGCACTGTATTGTTGGGCCCTGCGGCAGCGTAGCGGACATCAATGCCAGCGGCGTACTCACCACCAACTTTGTTACGACAGACACGCCGCTTACCGTCACCGCCAGTTACACCGAGAACGGCATTACCAAGACCGCAACGGCAATGGTCACTGTCAAGGCATCGGTAGTGCTCCCCGTCAGCATCGTCATCAGCGGAGCGAGCTTGATCAAGGCCGGGGATGGCGTCAGCTATGCCGTTACCGTGGTCTATGGCGACGGCACCACAAAGAATCCGACCAATGTTACTTGGTCGGTTACAGGTTCAGGTGCAACCGTTGACAATACGGGGCTGTTGACAGCGTTGGGCGGCCTAACCAGCGATACAACGGTGATACTTGGCGCCAGCTACACCGAAAACGGCATCACCAAGAACGCTCAACAAAGCGTAGCCATCAAGGCGGTAACGAGAGCATCTACAGCGTGTAGCGGAACGGGCAGCAACCTGAGCGGTATAACGATTGCCGGCAGCGCAATCAAGAAGTACGGTGACTCGCTTGATGTCAGCTACTGCTTGAAGAACTACAATTCCGTGACTAAATTTGACGTCTATATCGCGGTGATGTTGCCAGACAGCACGCTATTGTTCATGCAGTCTGCCGGGTTCTTCGGCACACCGAGCTTCACGGCATATGACTCGAAGACCGCGCCCCAAGCCTATCTGAGCAATACCCTTGTTCCTGACAAATCCGGTTCTGTCTTGCAGATACCGGCTCTGCCGATGGAACTGCCGAGTGGTACCTACACTTTCTACGCGATTCCAATCCGGGCAGGAAAGGACGTGTTATCTGGTTTCAACTGGATTGGAACTCTGGCGCAAGCTAATGTGACAATAACCAAGTAGCCCTTTGTTCGGTAGATTAACTGGGACAGGCAGATTCCATTCTGCCTGTCCTTTTTTTCGTGTAACCGGTACGAGCGCGCTCTTGTGGCTGAGAGTCCCATCGCAAGTTGATTGCAGGGAACTAACGAATCGAATGTCCCGAGACTTGGGAAGACAAAAGCCTCTTCTTTGTTTGGAAAGAACATGGCTCGATTCAGCTTTGAAGGGACTCAAAGGCACTAGGACGAACGGATTTTCTTAACTTAAATAACTCAGGTCAACGCACAAAAGCCCCTCCCGTGTGCGGACTACCGTATGCGGGAGAGGGGAGAAAGTCTGCTGAGTAGTTACTAGCTTAACAATATTGCGGTTAGCCGCGGAACACCGTTACCCGGTTTCGCCCGGTGTTTTTCGAGGTGTAGAGTTGCGCGTCGGCGGCTTCCAGCAAGGACTGGGCGCTTTCGATGGGACCGCCGGATAGCGCCGTGGCGGTGCCGACGCTGATCGTGACGTGGGCGGCAGTCGGCGAAGCCGGGTGGGCAATCCGCTCCCCGGAAATTTCACGGCACATCAGTTCGGCGATCATCACCGCCCCGTCGCTGGAGGTTTCGGGAAGAATCACCACGATCTCCTCGCCGCCGTAACGCGCGATGAAATCGGTGGGGCGTTTCAGGCAGTTCTTCAGAATCGTCGCCACCTGCTTCAAACACTCGTCACCGCCGGCATGGCCGAAATGGTCGTTGTAGAGCTTGAAATGATCGATATCGATCATTATCAGGGACAGCGGGCTACCGGTCCGTTGCGCGCGCGCCCATTCGATCTTGAGCATTTCGTCAAAACGGCGCCGGTTGTAGATATTGAGCAGCGCGTCGATGGAAGCGAATTGTTCCAGCATGTCGCTCTTGAGTTTGAGTTCGAGTTGGGTGCGCACCCGCGCCTTGACCACCGCCGGGTGAAACGGCTTGACGATGTAATCCACCGCCCCGAGTTCGAAGCCGCGGGTTTCGTCATTCACGTCGCTGGCGGCGGTAACGAAAATAACCGGAATATCGCGGGTACGGTCATCGGATTTGAGGCGTTCGCACACTTGGTAGCCATTCATGCCCTGCATCAGGATATCCAGCAGGATCAGGTCGGGAGGGCTACCACCGGCGACGCCGGCGGCCATCTCCAGCCCCTTGAGACCTTCAGTGGCGGCGATCACCTTGTAGTCGTGTTTCAGCAGGCTCATCAAATAGGTGATGCTGGAACGCTCATCGTCGATGATGAGAATTTTCTTTTCTTTGGGGAATGGGGTCATTGTGTCAAGTATTCCAGGCGCCGCATCAAGCCGCGCAGGTGCTCCTGTGCGACCTCGGCATCGAAGTCCTGCAGTGCATCCCGGATCCGCAGCAACAGGCTGGAGACGGTAGCATCGTCGCTGGCATTGCCGATCGTCGCGATCAAGTCAATGGCGCTGGCGACGTCGTCCTCGATCAGAATCGCCAATTCGCGGCAGCGTTCGGCCAGTTGCGCGGGTTCCAGGGTCTTTCCCGCTTCAATAGCGGCCAGGTCGGCGTTGTTTATCGCCAAATGTGCTTCGAGCTTGCGCAAGGAGCCAACCAGTTCGGTGAGGCAGACTTCGAAATCGTTCATCAAGGGCAACAAGTCCAGTCCGGCATTTTTCATAATCGCATCTTCGAGCCGTTGCGCCGCGCCCGACAAGGGCAATGCGCCCATCTGACCGCAAGTCCCCTTCAGCGTGTGAGCGATACGCCGCGCCTCGTCGAGATTCCCGGCGGCAACGAAAGCACGCAAGCGCACGGCGGCATCGGTATGGCTACGCAGGAACATCTCGGCCATCTGGTACAGCAGTTGTTCGTCATAACCCAGGTGGGTCAGGATGTCGTCGAGCCTTAATCCCGGCAAATCGGCAATCGCCGCATCCAACTGGATTCCATGGCGGCTTTCCTGACGGCTTTCCGAGGCTCCGGAAGATTTCGGAGCGATCCACTCTCGCAGAACGGCAAATAGTTTGACCGGGTCGACCGGCTTGCTGAGGTGGTCGTTCATGCCGTTATCCAGGCAACGTTTGCGCTCCTCGGCGGTCGCATGGGCCGTCATGGCGATAATCGGCAAGCCCGCGAAGCGCTCGTCGCGACGCACCGTCTGACAAGCTTCATAACCGTCCATAACCGGCATCTGGATATCCATCAGCACCGCGTCGTAATGCGCCCCCGGCGCTTTGATTCGTTCAACCGCCTGGCGCCCGTTACCCGCCGTGACCACGGTCGCACCGGTTTTTTCCAGGAAACTCTTGGCTACCAGCAGGTTGAGTTCCTGATCGTCGACCAGGAGGATAACCGCGCCGTCAAGGCGTATTTCGTCGGCGTTGCCGTTGACCGGGGCAAGGCGTTCATCGCGAATGCCGCCCCGCTCGAAGATGTTGCGGATCGAATCGAGCAGCAAGGTGGGATAGAAAGGTTTGGCAAGAAATTCGTCGACCCCGGCTTCCCAGGCTTGGCGCATCACTTCCTCGCGGCTGTAGGCGCTAATCATCAGGATTGCCGGCATGACCGCCAAATGATCGTTCTCGCGGATGCGCCGGGTCGCTTCGATGCCGTCCATGCCGGGCATTTTCCAGTCCATCAGCACCAGATCGTAGGCCCGCCGCAGCGGTGCCGCCGCCAGTTCGCGCAAGGCGGCGATGCCTGAGTCGACGCTAGTGACGTCGAATCCGAATGAGCGCAAGGTATGTTCGAGGATCAGCCGCGCGGTATCGCTGTCGTCCACCACCAGCACCCGCAGAACGCCGTGCTGGCGGTTCTGCGGCACCAATTCGGCGAGGTTCGCCGCCGGCGCGCCCACGCCGAACACGGCGGTAAAGCTGAACATGCTGCCCTTGCCCGTCTCGCTTTGCACGGCGATCTCGCCGCCCATCATTTCGACGAGCTTCTTGGAAATAGTCAGCCCCAGGCCGGTACCGCCGTACTTGCGGGTGGTGGAACTGTCGGCTTGGCTGAAGGACTGAAAAATCCGCCCCATCTGTTCTTCGCTCATGCCGATACCGGTATCGCGCACACAAAAATTCAGTTTTACCCGTCCCTCGCTCGGCTCCCGGCAACCGACCGTCACCAGGATTTCGCCGGCATCGGTGAACTTGACGGCATTGTTGCTCAGATTGAGCAATATCTGGCCCAGCCGTAACGGGTCGCCGAGCAACCGGGTAGGCGTTTGCGGGGCGATGTCGAATAGCAGTTCGATGCCTTTCCGGGTCGCCGACATGCCGATCATGTCCGATACCCCGCTCAGTACCTCTTCGAGATCGAAATCGATCACTTCCAGATCCATCTTGCCGGCTTCGATTTTCGACACGTCGAGGATGTCGTTGATGATACCCAGCAGGGTATGGGAGGCCGTCTTGACCTTGCGCAGGTAATCGCGTTGCTTGGGGGTCAAATCCGTCGCCAGGGTCAATTCGGTAAGCCCGAGAATGGCATTCATCGGGGTGCGGATTTCATGGCTCATGCTGGAAAGAAATGCGCTTTTCGCCTGGTTGGCGATATCCGCTTCCTTGCGTTCGCGTTCCGCCCGCTCTTTTTCCTTGCGCTCGTTGATGTCGAGCAGCGAGCCGTCGATGTAGCGGATCCCCCCCGTTTCGTCGTGCACCACCCGCGCCGAAATCGAGACCCAGGTCTCGGACCCGCCCTTGCGCTTGAAGCGGGTTTCAAAATCGGAAACGCTGTCCTTTTCCTGCATCAGCCGGATGATCTCGCCACGCCGTTCCGGGTCGGCGTAAATCTGGGTGGCGATGTCGGTCACCGTGGCCAGCAAATCAGCCGGCGAGTCATAGCCGAGGATGCGCGCCATGGCGGGATTGGCGGTGAGCAACCGGCCCGCGACCGAAGTACGGAAGATCCCCTCCACGGCATTTTCGTAGAGCGAACGGAACTTGTGTTCGGACTCTTCGAGGGTCGTGTAAAAACGTGCATTTTCCAGGGAAATCGCGGCCTGCGAGGCTATCGTCTTGAGCAAGGCGACCCGCCCCGCGGTAAACGCTGCGGTGGACTGGTTGTTTTCCAGATAGAGCAGGCCGATAAGTTGCCTGTGATGAAGGATGGGGATGCACAACACCGATTTGAGTGCCTTGCGGCGGACGTACTCGTCCTGGGCAAAAAGAGCCTCGCGAGATGCATCGTCGAGCACTTGATCCTCGCGGGTGTGGGCAACGTAATTGACGATCGCCCCGGCAATGTTGTCGGCTTCTTCGAGAGGGGTGGACGGGTAAGTCATTTCGCACCCTGCCGCTGCATCGACCTCGACTTCCAGGCGATCGCCCTTTTTCAGAATCAGGCTGCCTTTCTCGGCGCCAGCGCTCTCCATGACGATTTCCATCAGTTTGTTGAGCAAGCGCTCCAGCACGATTTCGCCGGAGATGGCTTGCGAAGCCTTGAGCACGGCATTCAAATCCAGTTCGTCGTGGGCGGTGGTGCGCCGCGACAGATTGGTGGTACGCCGCAAGGTTTCATAGCGCCGGGGCGTTCCCAGCAGCAACGCGGGATAACGTGCCTTGAGACTTTCAACCTTGTGCTGGGCGCCCCACATCTGGTAGGCATCGAGCGCCTCGCGCAGATAAAGGCGGGCGAAACTATGCTTGCCCTCGATCAACAGGAAGCGCCCCGCCAACTCGTTGGCCAGCGCCTCGTCGTGGATGAAAGCGCTGTTGCGGGCCGCTTCGATGGCTTCGTCGTACAACGCCAGGGCGCTGTCGCGACGCCCCTCCAGACGCGCCTGCTCGGCGCACACCAGCAGATGTTGATGAGCGAAATTATGCGGTGCGGACACGGCCCAATGTTTCAGTCGTTCACGGCACACCACCAGTTCTTTGCGTCCCTCCTCGCGTTCGCTGGGCGAAAACTCCCGGTCACAGGCGGCGAGAATCAGCGCCAGGTAAAAGCACTGGTTGGATTGGGCGATCGTGCCATTCAGAAAAGAACTCTGCGCCGCCGCCGCGCGCGCGGCAACCAGTGCTTCGCGGGGGCGATCGAAAAGAAAATGGAGGTAGGCCGACAATACGTGACGGACGCCATTCACGGTCAGGCTGCCCGGCGCGTTCTCGTCCAACCCATCTTCCCGCCCGCCGCCCACTAGGACGTTGGCCGCCGGACCGACGGCGCCCATGATGTCGAGGGCGAGACGGTTGTTGGTTTTTTCAACGAAGGGCAGGCGCCGCTTGATCTCGCCCAATAAATCCAGGAGGTTGTGACCGCTGAAAAAGGCGTTGAGAACGTTGTTGAATGCGAGAATATAACCGGCGTAAAGCAATTCGCCGGAATCCAGCCCGGCCTGGTAGCCTTGCTCGCCGAGCACGCGCCCTTCCTCGATCGGCTTGACCCAATGAACCAGAAAAGAGGTCAGCACGAAACAGCAGCGGCATACGTAGGTCTTGTGGCCGTCGCGCTGGCTCAGGTGCAGACCGAGCATTCCGAATTCGTATCCCTCGCGGAACGCTTCCGTTTCGTACGCCAGGACATTGCCGAAGCTGGTGTAGCCCTTTCCCGATTCCGGCACATGACCGTGGCGCAGGGAAAGATTGGTCATCTTGGCAAGTATCCAGGAATAGAGCTCCGGCTGGTCGAAATACGCACCGGGAGTCAAATCGTTGAGCAGCCTCATCGCTGCCGCCATGCGTGGATCACTCATGGTGGGAGCATCGATCAGCGTGTCGATTCGGCGTCCGCCCAGCGCTTCGTGGACGGAAGCGAGTTCATCGACAATCGCCTGTTTCAGGTTGGCGAACGGCATCGTGATGCCCAACCGTTCGAGTGCCAGCCGCCCGGTCGCTATCGCCTCGTCATGGCGGCCCAGCATGGTGTACTGGACGATCTGCAAATCGAAGACCTCGGCAATCTCGATATCGGTTGCCGCATTCCCCAGGGCAAGTCCGAAGTAACGTTCCGATTCCTGGTAGTTGCCGTTGAGATATTCGAGTTCGGCACGCTCGCGATAAAGACGGAGCAACAACCCCTCAGGCAGGGAAATCCCCTCCGTCGGACCGCACAGGACCGTTTCGGCTTCCCGCAGAAAACGCAAGGCGGAATCGTAGGCGGTGGAGGCCTTGGCTTTGCGCACGGCAGCCAGATTGAGCATCCCGACCTTGATCCGTTCCTCGTCGCCGTCGAGCAACGGCGCCCCCTTGTTGAAGTGGTCGGCCAGTTCGAAGACATGCTCCAGGCTTTCTTCCTCGCTCAACTGAGCGGCCAGCAACCTTCCGATACGCAGGTGGACAGCCTGTTTCAGGCCATCGTCGATCAAGGCATAGGCAGCTTGTTGAACACGGTCATGGAGGAAGCGACAACGCCGGCTGACGGGACGTTGATCGGTGCCATCCCCGCTGGAAAAAGCCAGTTCAGCGTCGGTCAGGATAAATCCCAGGCGCACCGCCGGCAGCAAATCCTCATAGGTGGCAACGTCGGCTTTTTCGTGGATGATCGCCAAGGTGTGCAAATCGAAACTGTTGCCGACGCAAGCGGCCAGGCGCAGAGCCTGCTGGGTTTGTTCGGGCAGACGCTGGAGCTTGCCGATCATCAGATCGACGACGTTATCGGTAAAATCGAGGTGCTCGATCGCCTTCAGATCCCAGTGCCAACACACGCGCTTCTCGCCATTTTCATCATCACCGGACGAGAAGGAAATCAGCCGCTCCTGGTTGAGCGTCATCAGGAACTGGTTGACGAAGAAAGGGTTGCCGCCGGTCTTGCCAACCACTAGGTCGGACAGCGGGCGCACCGCGTTCTCGGTACGATGCAGCGTATCGGCGAGAAGCATCCGCACGTGGCGGCGTCCCAGCGGGAACAAAGCGATCCGTTCGATGTCCTCGCTGGTTTTTTCGAGCTTTTCGATGGTCAGGGAAAGTGGATGATCGGGGCCGGTTTCGTTGTCGCGATAGGCGCCGATAATGAACAGATGATGGATGTCCTCGTCCCCCATCAACAGTTCGATGAGGCGCAGGCTGGCGGAATCGGCCCATTGCAGATCGTCGAGAAACAGCACCAGGGGATGTTCGGGAGCCAGGAATAGCTGGATAAAGGCCAACAAGGTGCGGCGGAAACGGTTTTCCGATTCGACTGCGGCCAGGGGCAACGGCTCCGCTTGCGGACCGACGATCAACTCCACCTCGGGAATCACCTCGGTAATGATGCGTCCGTTGGCACCCAACGCCGAACGCAGCTTGTCGCGCCATTCGCCAAGCTGCTTCTCGGTGCCGGTGAGAAGCTGCCGGATCAGCCCCTGGAAGGCATTCACCACGGCGCTATAGGGAATGTTTTTCTTGAATTGGTCGAACTTGCCGCTGATGAAAAAGCCGCGCTGGCGGGCGATCGGCCAATACACCTCGCGTACCAGGCAACTCTTGCCCACCCCGGAATAGCCCCCTACCAGCAGCAAGGCCCGCCCGCCGCCCGCGGCACGCAGGAACGCATCCATCAGAACCTTGATTTCATTGTCCCGCCCGTAAAGTTTATCGGGAATGATGAAGCGCTCCGCCACATCTTCGCGCCCCAACGGGAACTCGGAAATATTTTCGCCTTCGCGCAACTGGCGCAGGCACTCCTCCAGGTCGGCACGAATGCCGCGGGTACTTTGGTAGCGGTCCTCGGCGTTCTTGGCGAGCAGCTTGCCGATGATCGCCGAAAGCTGGGCGGGAATCCCCCGCTTGGCTTCATGGAGCGGCGTCGGACGCAATGCCAGATGAGCATGCACGGTTTCCATGGAATCGCCCGACGCAAAAGGCAGGATGCCGGCGAACAATTCATAGAGGGTGACGCCCAGCGAGTAGTAATCGCTGCGGTAATCCACCGCCCGGTTGGTGCGTCCGGTCTGTTCGGGAGAAATGTAGGCAAGCGTTCCTTCCAGCCCGCTCGGCCCGCCCATTACCGGGTTTTCCACGGAAAGCAAGGTGGAAATCCCGTAATCGATCAACTCGATGGCGTCGCTTTCCGGGTTGAAAATAATATTGGAAGGATTGACGTCCCGATGAATGACGCCCGCGGAATGCACGGCACCAAGAATTTCGGTAATCCGCACGGCAATCCGCAGTTGTTCGAACAATGGCAGGGAACGCTTGCGCAGGATTTGGTAAAGCGAGTCGCCACCGCCGTCGCCCAACACGATCAGCAGGGAATTGCGGTTGTGTTGCAACGCCCTGGCCCGCGGCACCCCCTCGACCTCGTGCAAATGGCGCAAAATCTCGTATTCGCGCCGATAGCGCGCCTCTTCGGCAAAGGTATACGCCTCGGGCCGAAGCTCCTTGACGATCACCTTCGCGCCATCCTCTTCCGCCTCGCCCCGGTAAATCCGCGAATGCGAACTTTCGTGGATCAGCGCCAGATTGCCAAATCCCGCGATGGCATTCATGGTCGGGAACGCCATGCGGCATTCCGCGCGACGGGCGAAACGCCGCGCCGGCGCGCATCAAGGCGAGAGGGAAAGGAAGAACGGATAGTCACGGCGCTCCAGGCGGGCATGCTACATCTTGATGCAGACAGACTTCACCTCGGTGTAGTGCTCAATCGCGCCTTTGCCCCACTCGCGGCCCCAGCCCGATTGCTTGTAGCCGCCGAACGGCTGGGTCACGTCGAAGATGTGGAAGCAGTTGATCCACACCGTGCCGGCCTGGAGACGCGCCGCGATCTGGTGGGCCTTGCTCACGTCGCGGGTCCAGATGCCGGCGGAGAGACCGTATTCGGTATCGTTGGCATCCTTGATGACCTCTTCCAGATCGTCGTAGGGCATTGCCGACAGCACCGGGCCAAAAATTTCCTCCTGCACCACTTTCATGGTCTTGTGGGTATTGGCGAGCACGGTGGGGGCGTAGAAATAGCCCTTGTCGCCAAGGCGGCTACCGCCGATCAGCACTTCCGCCCCTTCCTTGCGTCCGTGATCGACGTAACGGCACACCCGGTCGAGTTGCGCCTGATTGATGAGCGGCCCCATCTGCGCATCGGGATTGAGGCCGGGACCGACCTTGGTGTTGCGGGCGCGTTCCACCACGCCTTCGATGACCTTGTCGTAAATGCTCTTGTGCACGTAAAGGCGCGAACCGGCGCAGCAGATCTCGCCCTGGTTGACGTAGATGGCAGTCGCCGCCCCTTCGATGGCCGCCTCGATGTCGGCATCGGGCAGGACGATGTTGGGCGCCTTGCCGCCCAACTCCAGGGAAAGGCGCTTCAAGTTGCCACTGGCGGCGTTGACGATGGACTTGCCGACCTCGGTGGAGCCGGTAAAGGCGCACTTGTCCACGCCGGGATGGGCGGCCAGCGCGGCGCCGGCGGTTGGGCCATAACCGGGCACGACGTTGATGACGCCGTCGGGAATCCCGGCTTCCTGGGCCAGTTCGGCCAAGCGCAAGGTGGTGAGCGGCGTATCCTCGGCAGGCTTGATGACGCAGGTGCACCCCACCGCCAAGGCCGGACCGAGCTTCATGGAAAGCAGCAGCAAGGGGAAATTCCACGGCACGATCATGCCCACCACGCCGACCGGTTCGCGCAGGGTATAGGCAAAGTAACGGTCGTTGGGGGTATAGGAACAGCCATGGGAGAGCACGTCGCCTTCCAGCTTGGTGGAAAAACCGGCGTAGTAGTACATGGTGTCGATGGTGAGCGGCAGATCGACATAGCGCGAAGCGCCGATCGGCTTGCCGCAATCGAGGGTTTCCAGTTCCGCCAGTTCGTCGATGTTGGCTTCCAGCAGGTCGATGAATTTGCGTACCATTCTCTCCCGGTCGGTGGGCATCATGCGCCGCCACTCGGGGTTCTCGAACGCCTTGCGCGCCGCCGCCACCGCCCGGTCGACATCTTCCTTGTCGCCCTCGGCCACCTCGGCGAGCAATTCGCCGGTCGCCGGGTTGATGGTCTTGAAACGCTTGCCCGAAGCCGCCTCGACCCATTGTCCGCCGATCAGCATCTTGCCCGCCCGACTCAGGAATGCGCCGGTACCGGGATGACGTTGGGAAGGTTCGATTTCGTGGTTGTTCATGGTTTTACCTCGTTGTTATCGGAGTTTCGTAAAAATCGCGCCGCTTAGTTGGCGCAGCCGGGATATTGGTACTGGGGAGGCGTTCTCGCCGGGGTAGTGCCGTCGCAAAGGCTATCGTACGAAGAACAGCTTAGCGGCACGCCACTCGAACCGGTGGCGCAGGCGTTGTCGGCATTGGCACCGCAGAACTGATCGGCGGCATACTGGCATTTGCAGGGCATGCCCTTGGACATGAAATCGTAATCGAGGCGCGCCTGGATGCACACGTTGTGCTGTTGCGCCGCGCTGTTCCACAGGCTGGAACAAGTGGCTTGAGCGACTCCCGGATCGGCAGCGGGGTTTTCCGCCAGGGCTTTGATGGTACAGGCCACGCCGAGGTCGATGATCTCATCCTGAACCAGGCTGTAGGAACCTTTGCAGGAACTGGTGGGGTCGCCTGGACAGCACTGGTAAGTGGTAACGTCCGGGTGATTGCCGGCAATCCATTTGGTCGGTTTGCTCTGTCCCGGCAACGTCGCCGTACCGGCGCCGCTCACCGGTACCGGCTGCCCGATCAACTGGCTCCACGAAGTGCGCGCCGGAGTGCCGAGCACCAGCACCGGCAGCGTGCTTTTCGACGCGGCATTACCCGGCGGATTGACCAGCACCCCGAGCATGGTGTTGTCGTACCCCTGGTTGCCGGCAAAATAAGGCGAGGTGGCATCGACGTAAGTCCCCTGCCCGGAACCCGGCGCGGCAATCGGATGGGCATCGACGATGGCCTCGTATAACACCGGATTGGTCACGCCGGCCATCTGCATCACGGCGTTCCAGCGCGCGGTGGTGAAATTGGACAAATAGTTGGAGGTGCACAACGAAGCATTAGGCGGGTAGTCGAGGAACGTCACCGCCACCTGGTTCACCGTCGGCAACCCGAGCGGCAGGAAGAAGGCCCACGGCTGGCCGCCCTTGATCGGATTGCCCCAGCACGCGGGCGACGCCTGACTCTGCTGGCATTGCAGCGCGCCGCTCCAGCCTATGGCCCCGCCACTCACGAACCCCGCCATCATCGCGCCATACGACGCGGCTTTGGGATCGGCGCTGGTAATGGTCACCGTGGCCGCGCTCCCATTGACCGTCACGGCGACATTGCCTTGGATGCCGTCGTTGACCAGGGATTGCTGGGTGTAAAGCTGGATCGACTGGGCTAGCGTCTGAGGAAAACTTTTCTGGTTGGCATAGAACGACGGCATCGTGGTATCCGCCGCATTGGGATAAAGGTGCTGCAATTGCGGGTTACTCAACGTATAGCTGTACGCCGAACCCGCCGCGAAAACGCTTCCCTGCAACAACAGAACGCCACAGCAAGCTGCTGCCGTTTTCAGAAAATTGCCTAACCTCCGATTCATTGCCATGCTTGCCTCCCAAATAATTCGAGTTATCTTTCGCCTCATCCGCTCAGTTCAACGCAAGTAGAATCGACCGTCTCGGCGCCCACCACGGTTTTTTCGAGCGGGCCGGAAATTGTAACCTCTAATTCGATTTTCAGGATAGCTGCCAAAAAACATCAGAAACCTCTAATATTCAACAATAACCATATAAATAACAACAACGTATAGATAATCATGGAACATTGCAGCAAACAACCGTGAGAATTTGTGAGAGTCCTCACCACAGCGACCTCCGCCCGGCAAGCCACCCGAATTGTCATGTAATCACATAATTAATAAACACAATACATCGACAAACCCCAACCTCCACAAGCAGGTCTGGTTGTATTGAAAAATCCCTTTCGCTATTATTGACCTTTTGATATTTTCCCGCCGAGTCCGTCACGGACGCCTGTGCAAACAAAAAAGGCCCCAAAGCCAAACCATCTTGGAGGTAAACATGTCATCACTCAATCCATCGGAGCAAATCGAACTGGCCGTCGACGCCGTCCAGCGATTCAGCCGGCGCGATTTTCTCAAGCTGGCGGTTGGCAGCGCCGGCTTGGCGGCAACCGGTTTTCTTCCGGCCAGCGCCGCAGCAGGCATACCGAAAGACATCCGTTTCATGGGGGATGCCGAATTCAAGGTATTCCAACGCCTGGCTCAGGTAACGCTGCCCGTCAACGGCACCAAATTCGCGCCCCTCAGCGCCATTCCGGTAATGCAAACCCTCGACGCGGCACTCCTCGGCGGCATGGCACCCCATGAACTGCAAGGCCTCAAGGCCGGCGTCAAGCTTTTCGAGGACGCTCCCCTTAAAACCTACGGCAAGCCTTTCAGCAAACTCGGCGACAAGCAGGCCGCCGCTTTCTGCGATGCTTGGGGCAACTCCGCCGATGCCCTGGAACGTGGGCTGGTAACCGCGCTCAAGAAACTGGTCACGCTCTCCTACTGGGCGAATCCGCCGACCTGGGCCGCTTTGGGATATGACGGCCCGGTCAGCAAGAAGTGGGGGCTGCCCCCTCTCGGCAATGCCCCGATGCCCAGCGAATAACTAAAATCAGGAGAACCGGAAAAATGGAAAAAAACAATGCACATGGGTCAGTAACGCACGGCCTGAAAGTCACCCAGGCGGCGGACATCACGATGGAACACATCATATTGAAAGTCGACGCGGTGGTGGTCGGTTCCGGCGCCGGCGGCGCGGTAGCCGCCTACGAACTGGCGAAAACCGGCAAGAAGGTGATCGTCCTGGAAGCCGGGCGCTACCTGCCCTCGGAAAAATTCCCCGAAATGATGGCGATGAGCATGGGGCTGCTCTACCAGGATCATGGGATGCAGGCCAACGCCGATGGCGACATCGCCATGCTGCAAGGCGCCTGCGTGGGCGGCTCGACGGTGGTCAACGCTTCGGTGTGCTTTCGCATTCCCGACCATTACCTGGAACAGTGGGGGCGCGATTTCGGCCTGACTAACCTCTCGCCGGCCGCCATGCTTCCCTATTTCGAACGGGTCGAGCGCAACCTCCACATCACCGCCTGCACCGCCCGGGAAACCAGTCCCGGCGCCGAACTCATCAAGAAGGGCTTCGCCAAGGAAGGCCTGCCGGAGGGCATCGCCAAGCGCAACATGCGCGATTGCGCCCTCACCGGCTTCTGTTTCGCCGGTTGCAAGACCGACCGCAAACAATCGATGCTGGTAACTTACCTCCCCTGGGCGGTGGAAAAGGGCGCGACGATTTACGCCGACACCCACGTCACCCAGGTACTGGCGGAAAACGGCAAGGCCAAAGGCGTATTGGCCGAAGTCATCGACCCGGATACCGGCAAGAAGAAGGCGGATCTACGGGTCGAAGCGCCCATCGTGGTACTCGCCGCCGGCGCCATGCAGACGCCGATCCTGCTGCAACGCAGCAAGCTCGCCAATTCCAGTGGTCAAGTCGGCAAGAATTTCGCCTGCCACCCGACCTTGTCGCTGGTCGCTGAATATCCCTTCAATGTCGACGACTTCCACGGCGCCACCCATTCGCTGTTCATGGATCGCGACATCCTGCCGCCCAAACCCGGCTACCTGCTGCTCAACGCCATCCAGGATCCGGTGGAAGCCAGCATCCAGGTCGGTCCCGCCACCGGCAAACCGTTCCTCGATTACATGAGCAGCTATCGCAATACCGTGCGCCTGATCTGCCTGGTGCACGACAAGAACAAGGGCGAGATACGCTGGGAAAACGGCACCAAGGTCATCGACTACGCGGTGGACGACGAAGATTTCGAAATCATGAAGGTGGGTTTGAAAACCACCGCACGGGTGCTGTTCGGAGGCGGCGCGAAAAAAATCCGCATCCCCGCCACCAACGACTTGTCGATCGATTCCCCGAACGACGTGGACAAGGTCGTCGATGCCTTGAAAAACCAGCGCAAACGCTACCGTTACGTGTCGTTCCACCCGCAAGGCACCTGCCGGATGGGCGCCGATCCCAAAAACTCCGTCGCCAACCCGCACGGCGAAACCCACGACGTGAAAAATCTGTACATCGCCGACGCCAGCCTGATGCCGACCTCGACCGGTTATAACACTCAGGAAAGCGTCTACGTACTGGCCAGCTACGTAGCCGACCAGATCAATAAGGCACACCGCTAATGGGTGATGGGTGATGGGCGACGAAAGCCGCCCGCCCCATTATCCTCATCTCGAACGCCCCCAGCGACACGGGGAGAGAAATAGCCCACACGAACGATGCGCCGGTTGACGTCGGGGTTTTGAACTGAGGGAAGATTGCAGCGTTTGCGATGTCGTTCCGCGCTGTCTTTAAGAAAAGAGACAATCCTGCGCTTGATTTTTGGCGGAAGCGGTGAGATTCGAACTCACGAAGGGTTGCCCCTTGCCGGTTTTCAAGACCGGTGCAATCGACCACTCTGCCACGCTTCCCATACCTACCTACAACCGTTTGCGAGACCGCCGCATGACGGCGCTGTCCACGACTGCGGAAGGGGTGCCATCATACAGCCAGCCATTTGATTTGGCTAGGAGGCTGTCGGACTTGAAGAATCGAAGCGAAAATTCGGCTGGGCGAGGACAGATTTTGCCGGTTTTGCAGGTCAATAGTCATTCTATTGACCTGCAAAACCGGCAAAATATGGACCGCACAGACGGATTTGCAGCCGATTTCCTTTAAGTCCGACAGCCTCCTAGGGTTGCAACTTTGAAATGCGGCAGGTAGTCTTAGTGACGTTAGCTATTTGATAGATGAACACTAAATAAGGAGGAAATCCATGCAACCCGAATTGCACACCGTCAATCAAAACGAATCGCTTTCCGGTTATCCGGTCGATTTAGCCGCCTCCACCGCCAAGGTATTACGCAATACCTACATGATGCTCAGCCTGACCATGATCCCCACGGTGATCGGCGCATTCATCGGCATGAGCATGAACTTCGCGCTCCTCGCCCAACATCCGGTACTCGGGTTTGTCGGGATGCTGGCGGTCATGTTCGGCTTGTTCTGGGGGGTTGCGGCCAATCGAAACAGCGGCATAGGCGTCGCCCTGTTGTTGGTCCTGACCTTATTCCTGGGGGTGATGCTCGGACCGATCCTGCAAGTCGCGCTGCACCTGAAAAACGGCGCGCAACTGGTGGGGTTGGCGGCGGGCGGTACCGGGGTGATCTTTTTCGGTTTGGCCGGTTTCGCGACCGTCTCCAAGAAGGATTTCAGCTTTCTCGGGAAATTCCTGTTCATCGGTCTGGCACTGCTGATTCTGGCGTCCTTCGCCAACCTGTTCTTCCAGGTTCCGGCGATGGCGTTGACCATTTCGGCCATCGCGGTGCTGATCTTCTCCGGTTACATCCTGTATGACGTCAGCCAGATCGTGCATGGTGGGGAAACCAACTACGTCATGGCAACGCTGGCCTTGTACCTCGACATCTACAACCTGTTCGTCAACCTGTTGCAACTTCTGATGGCCTTGTCGGGCGAACGCGACTGAAGCACTGCTCGGCACGAGAAAAAGGCGGCCGAGGCCGCCTTTTTTATTTCTCGAAAAACGCGATGGATTCGACGTGCGCGGTATGGGGGAACATGTTCACCACGCCCGCCGCCTTCAACTGGTAGCCTTGGGTAAACACCAGTACCGAGGCGTCCCGCGCCAGGGTGGAGGGGTTGCATGACACGTAGACGATGCGCCGCGGGGCGTTTTCCCCCAGGGATTTCACCACTTCGATGGCGCCGTCGCGCGGCGGGTCGATCAACATCTTGTCGAAGCGCCCCAGTTCGGCCAAAGAGGCTTCGGTAGTCTCGAAAAGATTGGCAACCTGAAAACTGGCGCGGTCCGCCAAACCATTCCCTTCGGCATTGGAACGGGCGCGCCGCACCAGCATTTCGCTGCCCTCCACCCCCAGCACCTGTGCGCCTTGACGAGCGATCGGCAGGGTAAAGTTGCCCAGCCCGCAAAATAGGTCGGCAACTCGTTCTCCGGGTTGCGGGTCGAGCAGGGCCAGCGCGCGCCTTACCAACATGCGGTTGATGGCCGGGTTGACCTGGGTGAATTCGGTGGGATGAAACGGCATGACCACGTCGAATTCCGGGAGGGTGTAAGTCAGTTCCGGCGCATCCAGCGGGTGAAACGGATGAACGGTTTCCGGCCCCTTGGGCTGCAGGAAAAACTGGATGGCGTGGCGTTCCGCGAAGGTTTTTAGGAGCTTTTCGTCCTCCGCGGTGAGGGCGTCGAGGTTGCGGATCACCATCACGTCGACGTTCTGCCCCATGGCGATTTCGAATTGCGGCAGCCGTTCGCGGATCGACAAGGCGCCGACCAACTCACGCAACGGATCGATCAGCGCGGAGATGCGGGCCGGCAGGATTTCGCACGACGACATGTCGACGACGAAGCTGCTGCGTTTTTCGTGAAAGCCAATCAGCACCCCGCCCTTTTTATGCACATAACGCACCGAAAGGCGCGCCCGATGCCGGTATTCCCAGGCCTGGCCGTAGATGGCGGGAAGGATGGCCTGCGGTTTGACCTTGCCGATATGCCACAGGTTATCTTCCAGCACGCGCTGCTTGGCCGCCACTTGGGCATCGGCTTCCAGGTGCTGCATCGAACATCCGCCGCATACCCCGAAATAGCGGCATTTCGGCGAGGTGCGCAGGAAGCTCGGCTTGACGATGCGGGTCGCGTTGGCTTGGTCGTAGCTATCCTTCTTCTTAAAAATAACATACTCCACCACTTCCCCAGGCAGCGCCCCCTCGATGAACACGGCTTTGCCGTCGACATGCGCGACGCCGCGCCCTTCGTGATCCAATGATTCGATATTAGCGATTTTCATACAGCAACCGTTCCATTACGCGGCAGGAGACGCAGGCTCCGGCCAGTTATCGAGAAATTCCCGCCAATGGGCCTCGTCGGAGGACGCCAGCGTGCGACGCACCAGATCGATTTCGGCCTGATAGGCGTCGCGGGAAAGCGCCCCGCGCATCAACTGGAAGCGCAGGAAAACCAGGTAGGTATTGGCAACGTCGGTTTCGCAGTAGTTGCGGATACCTGCAATCTCGCCGTTCTGAAATGCCTCCCACACCTTCGAGCCGTCCATTCCCAGCTTGCCGGGAAAACCGCATAGTTGCGCCATCTGGTCGAGCGGCGCGACGGCGCGCGGCTGGTACATCGCCAGCAAATCCATCAAATCGAGATGGCGGGTATGGTAGCGGCTGATGTAATTGTTCCACTTGAATTCCTTGTCATCCTCGCCCATGTCCCAGTAACGCGGCGCCTGGATGCCGTGAACCATGGCGCGGTAATGCAGGACCGGCAGGTCGAAGCCCCCGCCGTTCCAGGAAACCAGTTGCGGCGTGAATTTTTCGATACCTTCGAAAAAACGCCGGATCAACGCGCCCTCCTCGTCCTGCGGTGTTCCCAGGGTCCACACGCGGAAGCTGTCGCGATCCCGCAAGGCGCAGGAGATCGCCACCACGCGGTGCAGATGATGTTGCAGGAAATCCCCACCGGTCGCCTGACGGCGCCGTTGAAAGGCCATTTCGGCAATCTGGGCCGCGGCGATGTCGTCGCCCAGATCGTAGAGCTTGCGCAAGCCTTCGGTGTCGGGAACGGTTTCGATATCGAATACAAGTGTAGGTAGGGTCATGTTTGCCGCGGGGGCGGTTAAGCGAAGGGGGCGATTTTACCTGAAAACCCCTTTCCCCTGCACCGAACACCTCGGCCCGCCGCTGGCCGTTAACGTTAGCCTTGGCAGGAAAGCGCGGGTGGGCCGGTAAAAGCACACCTTACCCTGCCGTCCAGGGGGCATTCAGCTTTTTCAGTCCTCCGGCGACAAGACATTCTCTGCGCTTCCTTTTCCATACGATGGACAGGCAACGCTATTTGGTCTTAAATTGAAAGCGGGAGATAGGGAAAACGATATGAACGATCCGCAAAACAAAGAGATTCAGCCG
The DNA here is from genome assembly GCA_018336195.1 of Sulfuricella sp. GTDB lineage: Bacteria > Pseudomonadota > Gammaproteobacteria > Burkholderiales > Sulfuricellaceae > JAGXQV01. Next base: position 75,369 of record JAGXQV010000145.1, read on the forward strand.
TCAGCCCCGATACTGTTTCGACGCACGCCCAAAATCGACCAGATGCGGGATCCCTTGTTTGCCGACTGGAATCGTTCCCTCATCAAAAATCTTTCCGCCCATGAGCTGGCCGAGTTGATCGATTTCAGCCAGATGACCACGGTTTTCGAAAACTTTCTCGAAGTGGTCGGGCTTCCCGTCGCCATCATCGATTTCGACGGCAGGGTGCTAGCCTCCTCCAATTGGCAGCGCTTGTGCATGGAATTCCATCGCATCAACAAGAATACCCTGGTTCGCTGCCTGGAAAGCGATACCCGCTTGTCGCGCGAGATGCTGGAAGGCAAGCCCTACGCCATCTATCGCTGCCTCAACGGCCTTACCGATTGTGCCTCGCCGATCATCATCGAAGGCAAACACATCGCCAACCTGTTTATCGGCCAATTCTTTCTGCAGCCGCCGGACATGGACTATTTCCGGCGGCAGCAAGAAGAATTTAGCTTCGACAAGGACGCTTATTTCAAGGCACTCGCTGAGGTTCCCATCGTGGCGGAAGAAAAACTTCCCGCCATCCTCAATCTGCTGACCGGGTTGGCGCACCAAATTGCCCAACAGAGCCTGGCCGAAAAAAGAGCGCTAGCGGCTTACGACTCCGTCGAGCAACAAGTGGTCGAGCGCACCCAGGAGCTGAGTGTCAGCCACGAACAGCTGAAAAAAGCCTCTGCGCAGTTGCAGGAACTCAACGCCACGCTGGACCATCGAGTGCAAGAGGAGGTCGGCAAAAATCTGGAGCAGGAACGCCTGCTGATCCAGCAATCGCGCTTGGCCGCCATGGGCGAAATGATCGGCAACATCGCCCACCAGTGGCGCCAACCGCTGAACACCCTGGGGCTGCTGCTGGCCAACATCAGAGATGCCTACGAATTCAACGAACTGAATCAGGAGTTTCTCAATAAAGCGGTGGACGACGGGCTGCGGACGCTGGAGAAAATGTCCACCACCATCGATGATTTCCGCAACTTCTTCAAGCCGAACAAGGCGAAGGAGAATTTCGGCTTGGGAAAAGCCGTGGAAAGCACCCTGAGTTTGATTACTTCCAGCCTGCACAATCACGGCATCGCCGTCAGCGTGGAAAAAGACCAGGGCATTCAGGCACAAGGCTTCCCCAACGAGTTTTCCCAGGTATTGCTCAACATCCTTAACAACGCCAAGGACGCTATTTTGGAAAGAAAGATCGGCGGCGGGGAAATCCAGGTTTTGACCGGCAGTGACCAAGGAAAGGCATGGGTCCTCATCAAGGACAACGCGGGAGGAATTCCCGACGACATCCTGCCGATGATCTTCGAACCCTATTTCACCACCAAGGAAAAAGGCACGGGAATTGGCCTGTACATGTCGAAGATGATCATGGATCACATGGGCGGAACCATAGTGGCGGGCAATGTTGGAGAAGGAGCCGAGTTCAGGCTGACCTTGCCCAGCACGTAGATTGAAGCAGCTTAAAGCCGGCCCATCGACCGGTCATGCCAGCGCACCAGGCACAGCAAAGAAAACAGCGCGCCGCACAGTGCCAGGAACATGTCCCACTGGGTATCCCAGACGTCGCCCTGGGTGGCGAGAAAAGCCACCGCACCACTATCGGAAGCGACGGCCACCCACCACTCGATCAGTTCATAGAAGGCGCTGATCGCCAGACATACGCACAGCACCAGAAAAAACAACCATCCTCCGCGTCGCAACGGCGAGCGGCGCAGCAGAATTTCGCGCGCCACGATGGCCGGCACCGCGCCTTGAGCGAAGTGCCCAAGCCGGTCGTAGTGGTTGCGGGAAAGGTCGAACACATCGCGCAGCCAGTCGAACAGCGGCATTTCCGCGTAGGTGTAGTGCGCCCCAATGAGCAGAATCGCGGCGTGCAGCCACATCATCGCGTAAGCGAAACGGGAAAAGGGAAAGCGCCGGTACGTCAGTGCCAGCAGCGGCAAGGCGATCAGCACCGGCACCGCTTCCAGGAACCAGGTGAAACCGTCTTTCGGCTGATGCGCCGACCAGCCCAGCAGCGCAGCCAGGCCGGCCAGCAAACCCCACAGGAATTTGGCGTCGTCCTTCATGGAAGGTAGTATAGCCGCCTCACGATCAACCGGAAAACCGCCATGAAGACCTTGCCCCTCGCAGCCGCCGACCTCGACTTCAACGCCGCCCTGAAACTCGCCCAGGCCAGCGCCGACCAGGAACTGGGCGACAACATGCTGCTCTCCTGGTACGACCGCGAACGCGACCTGGAATCGCCGCGCGGTGCCAGCGAATGCCACGAAGGCTGCCCGACCAAGGGCTACTGGGATTACGCTTTGAATCGCGGCGGCAAGCTGGCGGTGAATTTCGACCAGGGGCGCTTCGTATTCTGCTTTCAGCCGCTCGACGAGTTTATCTAGCCTGCCGCATTACAAACAGCGCGCCAACATTTCCCCCACTTCCTCGTCATTCAATATCAGCGGGTTGGTTTTCATGCTGTTGCCCCGGCAGCGGGCGATCAGGTCGGGGAAGTCGCGCTCCTGCACGCCGTAGGCGGCAAGGCGGGGAATGGCGAGGCGCTTGGTCCATTCTTCCAGCACCATCACCAGGAAGCGCCGCGATTCGCCGTTGTCCATGCGCCCCGAGCCGCGCATCAGGCGGCCGACTTCGGCGTATTTCAAGAGGGCCGGACTGTCCGGCTGGCGCTGTTCCAGGGCACGGATGTTGATGTCGGTGGCGACCGCCACGGTGGCGCCGCAGGCGACGCCATGGGGAATCGGAAAAAAGGCGCCGAGCGGCGCGGCCAAGCCATGCACCACGCCCAGGCCAACTTGCGCGAGGGTGATGCCGGACAGCAAGGCGGCATAGGCCATAGCGGCGCGACCTTCGGCGGCCTTGGCGGTGGCACCGTGCCAATCGAGCAGTCCGTCGCGCACGTAGTTCAGGCCGCTCAGGGCAAGTGCATCGGTAAACGGATTGGCGCGGCTGGAAACGTAGGATTCGAGCAACTGGGTGAGCGCGTCCATGCCGTTGGCGGCGATCAGGTCGGGCGGGCAAGCGGCAAGCAGGTCGGGATCGATCAGCGCGTATTTCGCCACCAGCAGGTCGTGGCGAAAGGATTTCTTGAAGCCGTCCGGTCCGTGGATACTGAGGACCGCGTTCTTGGTGGCTTCCGAGCCGGTTCCGGCGGTGGTCGGCACCGCGATGAAGGGCAGCGAAGGGCCATGGTAAGGCTTTTCCGGGCCGACGCCTTCGAGGTGTTCCATCACCGAATTGCCGTGGGGAAGCAGCCCGGCAATGGCCTTGGCGGCATCCAGCGCGCTGCCGCCGCCGATCCCCACCACCATCTCGATGCCGGCATGACGGTACATGCGCACCGCTTGATCGACCATCTGCGGCGAGGGTTCGCCCTGCACCACCATGTCTTCCCAAGTGATTCCCCGCCCTTTCATGGCGTCGAGCAGCCCTTGCCAATGTAGCGAGGCGCGGAAGGAGCGGGCACCGGTGACGATCAACACGCGCTTGCCGAAAGACTGCATCAATTCGGGAAGTTGCCTGAAGCACCCCGCGCCGAACAGAATACGCGGCAGGGCGGAAATGGCGAAGGGGGCGATCATCGGGTCATTCTCCAATCAGGTGCAGCAGGACGGTGCGGTGTCCGGGACGCTGCTTGTATTCGTAAAGGTAGATGCCTTGCCAGTGGCCGAGGGCCGGCACCCCGTTGCGCACCGGGATGCCCAGCGAGGTAGGGGTCAGCGCGGCGCGGACATGGGCAGGCATGTCGTCGGCGCCTTCCTGGTCATGCTGGAACAGCGGCGAACCGTCCGGCACCAGCCGGGAAAAAAAGCGCTCCAAGTCGTGCTGCACGGTGGGGTCGGCATTTTCCTGGATGAGCAACCCCGCCGAAGTATGCTGGATGAAGAGGGTCAGCAATCCGTCCTGGATGCCGCTCTTGCCCACCCACAGTCGCACCTGGTCGGTGATGTCGTGCATCCCCCGCCCGTGGGTGGCGATATGCAGGGAGTGGTGGTATTGGCGCATGGCATGTCCTCACCGGGTTTTACGACGTTGCGATTTCCTCGCCGGCATAACCTGATTGCAAATGCGGCGACTCAAAACTCGGCGTTCTTGTTGAAGAAATCAAAACAGGTTTTCAGGTAACGACGTTGAGTCTCGTCGAGACCGACGAACTCCACGCCGCACAGGGTCGTGCCGTCTTCGTTGCGCTGCCAGGCCACTTTGCCGGACAGATTGACCGGGCTTTGATTGCGGTATTGTTCGACGTCCTCCTGGGGCAGGAAAATCCCTAGATTGAGGCTCTGCCCCGCCGCCAGCGGCGTGCTGACCGTCACCCGCATGCCGGTCATGCTGAAATCCTTGGTCACCCCTTCCATCTGGCGCTCGCCCTGCCCGATCTTGACCAGCAGGTTGCTCTGGGCGCGCGGATAGCGGCGCTTCTCGTGCTGGGCCGGCTCGATGGTCATGGCGTTGTCAAAGGAGAAGCCGGCCATCAACTCAGTCATCTTGCGCGTCACGTAATACAGGCTATCGCCAATGGCGGCAGTGGTTTCGACCTTGGCGGAGCTTTCGTTGAGCGTGGCGAAGAGCTTTTCCAGGGTATCGCCAAGCATTTCCAGGTTGTCCAGTTGCAGCTTGCTGGCCTGGGAAATTTCCCGGCTGGCTTCGGCGGTTTCAGCGACTTGCGACACCATGGACTGGATGACCTTGGCGGTTTCTCCCGCCACTTCCTGGTTGGCATGCACTTTTTCCACCACAACGTTCATGGCGTCCGTCACCTGGGTCACCTTGCCGGTGAGTTGCTCGATAATCGCCGAGACTTCCGTGGCCGAACTATTGGTTTTTTCCGCCAGTTTGCGGACTTCGTCCGCCACCACCGCGAAACCGCGCCCCGCCTCGCCGGCGCGCGCCGCTTCGATGGCCGCGTTGAGGGCAAGCAGGTTGGTCTGCCCGGCAATGGTCTTGATGGTATCGATGATGTTGTGGATCTGGTCGGCAGCCTGCGCCAACTCGGAGATTTCCTCGGCAGCGCGATTCACTTCATGCGCGGTCTGCTCCATCTCGTCAATGTTGCGGTTCACCGTCTTGATGCCTTCGCCCGCGTGTTCCTCGGTCTGGCGGGCGCGCTCGGTGGCGGCCAGCGCCGACTCCTGCACCGTGCTGGAAATCTTGTGCAGTTCCAGGGTGGCTTGGTTCACCGCTTCGGAGCGGCTTTCCTCCTTCTTGCTCACCTCGGCGATTTCGTGGGAAATTTTGGAAATCTGGTAGGCAGATTGGCCCATGTGCTTTCCGCTTTCATCGATCTCTCGCATGATCTGGTTGAGCTTGGCCAGCACGTCGTTGAAGCTTTTCTCAAGGATGCCGATTTCATCGCGCGACTTGTTTTCCACGCCCTTGGTCAAATCGCCGGCCTCGACCGCCTTCAACGATTGGCACAACGACTGGATGGGCCTGACGAAGGTGTTCGCCAGCACCCCGATAATCATGAACTGGACGACGAATTCGATACCGGATTCCCAGAATGAATTGAAGATATAGGCCGAATGGTTGGCGGCAAGCTGATCGACCACCTGTTTCGCCACCCCGTTGGCGCGGCTGATTTCGACCATCTGGTTGAGTTCATGGGAGGCCAGCATCCGGTTGTAGATGGTGGTAATCATGGTGACCATGAAGAAGCCCAATTGCAGCTTCCAGCGGATGCTCAGCGATGACAATTTTTCAGAGAAAGAGGACATGGTAGTTCCCGGTTCGAGAAGCGGACTTGCCGATTCAGCAAGAAATTTGAGAGGCGCCAAGACGCGCCCGCCAAGGATTTTACCTTATCCAGGCAAAAGATTGTCCGCTCGACATGAATGCGATATCTTGGCATTGCGGCATACAAAAAAATCGTCGTTGACTAATTAGGATATTAGGATATATTAATATTATAAAAGTCATGATTCATTCGCCGGTGACAAGGTCAACCTTTAAATCCGGATTTGCGGTTGCGACACTTTCACGCTCCAACCAACTTCCAAAGATCCAACCAAACATGCGGAGGTAAAAAATGTTAAAGCTCGTAGGCGGTTTCGTAGGCGGAATGGTCTTTGTCGGCATTCTGGCGTACAACATGATGAGCGGTCTGATGTTCCGGGAAATCCCCAGCCCCTTCGGCGTCGAGGAAACCGTGGCCCGCATCCAGCAAAACATTCAAAACGTCGGCAACGGCTGGAGCTTGTCCGGCCTGCGCAATCCGGCCAAAGCGGTCGAGGCCGACGGCGGCAACGTACTGCCGGTGATGATGGTCGAGGCGTGCAGCACCAAGTATTCCGGCCCGATCCTCAAGGACGACACGGTACGTTTCCTCTCCATCCTGATGCCCTGCAAGGTGACCGTGTACAAGAAGAACGACGGCAAAACCTACATCGGCATGATGAACGCCGGCCTGATGGGCAAGATGTTCGGCCCGCTGGTCGGTGAAATCATGGGGCACGTCGCCGAGGATCAAGCCAAATTCGTGATCTTCGACCCAACCAAACCGGCACCTCCGCTAATCAAACCGGCACCTCCGGGCGCCGGCGGGGCCGGCGGTGCGGCAGCAGGTGGTTGCTAGTCCACGATTCAGGCAGGGACAGGCAAACGCTTCCCTGTCGAAAATTTAACGAAATACCTGACAACCAGGCCAAATAACATTGGGGGTCGACATGTTTACCAAACCACGAAGAATGCTCTGGGCACTCCTGCTCGGCGGCGTGATGACGGCGGCAACAGCAGTCGCCAACACGTCGCCCGCAGCACCGCAGGCAAGCACGCCGCAAGCGGCTCCGCTTGCCGCGCCCAAGCCGAAAACCAACAGCACCGCGGATCACTCGAAATTCAAGGAGCTTGAACGCGCTTTCAAAACCGGGCCGGAAGTCACCGAAGCCTGCCTGGTTTGCCACAACGAAGCCGCCAAGCAGGTGCAACATACCAAGCACTGGACCTGGGAGTCGGTCGACCCCAAGAGCGGGCAGAAACGCGGCAAGAAAAACATCATCAACAACTACTGCACCAACCCCACCTCGAACGAGAAGGACTGCATGGCCTGCCATGCCGGGTACGGATGGAAAGACAGCAGCTTCGACTTCTCGGTCGAGAAGAACGTAGACTGCCTGATCTGCCACGACACCACCGGCACCTACCGCAAACTGCCTGGCTATGCCGGCCATCCGGTTTATGAGCGTACCGAGTTTCCGCCCAAATCCGGAAAAATCGTCGAAGCGGTCGATCTGAAGAAAGTCGCGCAGAGCATCGGCAAGCCCAGTCGCACCAACTGCGGCTCCTGCCATTTCTTCGGCGGCGGCGCCAACGGGGCGAAGCACGGCGACCTCGACAGTTCGTTGCAACATCCCAACAAATACCTGGATGTGCACATGGACGAGAAAGGCCTCAACTTCAGTTGCGCGACCTGCCACTCCACCTCCAGCCATCAGGTATCTGGCAGTCGCTACAATCTGGCGGCGGCGCCCAAAGGACCGGCGCACGTGCGCGGCAAGGAAGACACGGCCAATCCCGCCTCCTGCCAATCCTGCCACGGCAACAAGCCGCATCCGGAAAAAATGGCGAAGCTCAACGAGCACACCGAGAAGATTGCCTGCCAGACCTGCCACATCCCGGAATTCGCCCGCAACGACATCGGTACCGAGTTGAGCTGGGATTGGTCGACCGCCACAGTGATGGGGGCGGACGGCAAGCCGTTCGTAACCAAGGACAGTGCCGGACGGCGCGCTTTCGACTCCAAAAAGGGCACCTGGGTCTGGAGTTCCCATATCATTCCCGAGTATCGCTGGTTCAATGGCGTCTCCACCTACAAGGTGATCGGCGACAAGATCGACCCGAGCAAGACCGTGCAGATCAACGAAATGGGCGGTGGCCCCAACGATCCCGAATCGCGCATCTGGCCGACCAATGTTCACCGCGGTAAACAGCCCTATGACAAGGTGAACAACTATCTCACCGTGCAACACACCGGCGGCGAAGATGATACCGCGCTGTGGCACAACTACGATTGGCAGAAGGCAATTGTCACCGGGATGAAGGCCAGCGGGCTGCCTTACAGCGGCCAGTACGGCTTCGTCAGCACCGAGCAAGCCTGGCCGATTACCCACATGGTCGCCCCCAAGGCCGATGCACTAAGCTGTGCCCAGTGCCACAGCAAGGACGGACGCCTGAAAGACATCAAGGGCATCTACATGCCGAGCCGCGGCGATCAGAACAAACTGCTCGACCTGGGCGGCTGGGTACTCGCCCTCCTCACCCTACTCGGCGTGCTCGCCCATGGCGCTGGCCGAATCTACATGAGCAAGAGGAAAGGATAGGATCATGTCCGAAAAAATCTATGTCTTCAAAAAGTTCGAGCGGTTCTGGCACTGGTCGCAGGCCTCGCTGATCATCTTCATGCTGTTCACCGGCTTCGAAGTGCATGGCTCGTACAAATGGTTCGGCTTCGAAAAGGCCGTCTCCTACCACACCACCGCCGCCTGGACGCTGATCGGCCTATGGGTGTTTGCGATCTTCTGGCACTTCACCACCGGCGAATGGAAGCAGTACATCCCAACCACCGATAAAGTGGTAGCGATGGTCAAGTTCTATTCGGTTGGCATCTTCGTCAACGCCCCCCACCCGTTCCGCGCCACCACCCTGCGCAAGCACAATCCGCTGCAGCGCCTCGCCTACCTCGGCGTGCTGCTGTTCATCGGGCCGCTGCTGTGGTTCTCCGGGTGGTTCTACCTGTTCTTCGGCAACTGGACCGCGTGGGGCCTGGACAAATACCTGTCCCTGGAATGGGTGGCGTTCTTTCACACCGCAGGCGCCTTCATGATGCTGATGTTCCTGATCGCCCACGTGTACCTCACCACCGCCGGTCACACCCCGACCTCGCACATCAAGGCCATGATTACCGGCTGGGAAGAAGTGGACTGAATTTTCTCCGCGTAAGGCAACAAATTCGGCCGGGCGATTGCCCGGCTTTTTTTGGACTATCAACCTCAAAACCTCAGTTGCAAACCACAAAGGCGCTAAGGTTACGCAAAGGAAAACAGCGGGTTGCAACGGTGGCGGGGAGGATTAACTTCTCACCCCTTAGGTGCCTGGCTCGTTACGCCATCTTTCTGATTTCTTTGCGCCTTTGCGGTTTATGAATTGCATTTTTCAGGATTAATGAACGTAAGGACAGAGGCCATGCGCAAGACGAGAAAATCGAGAATGCGGCCCTGGAACGCCGGGGCTTCTTCCAACTTGGCGTGCGCCGCGGTTCTGGAATAGCCTCGGAAGCGCCACTGCGCAAGCAACCGCTACCGACTTCCCGCCTTATTCCTCACGGGACGTCTCGCCGACCATGGCGCGCGGCATGGCGATGTCGATTTCCCGAATCAACCTGCCCAGTATTTTTTCCACTTCGGGCAGCAGGCTTTCCGCCATATCGTCGCGCTCGCTCCGGAGCGCCGATTCGAGTTCCGCAGCCAGGTTGACCAGCCCCCGTGCACCGACGTTGCCCGCCAATCCGCGTAAGGTATGCACCAACCGCACCGCGCTATCCCGGTCGCCCGCACTGCACGCGTCGCGGATGCGCGCGACCACCTCGGCTTGGTCCTTGCGGAACGCTGCCAGGACCTTGCGGTAGAACGCCACATTGCCATCGACGCACTTGAGCGCCTCGTCCGCATCCACGCCGGACAATCTCGGCACCTCCGACTCCGGGAGTGGGCCGCCCGGGGTATCCTCGCCGGCTAGCGAAAGCGCGCGCGGCACGTTGGCAACCGCCACTTGGGACAAATGCGGTTGGACCCAGCGCGCCAAGGTAGAAAAGAAATCACCAAAATTCAACGGCTTGGCGATATGGTCGTTCATGCCGGCGGCAAAGCACTTCTCGCGATCCCCAGCCATGACGTTGGCAGTCATGGCGATAATCGGCAGATTGGCGAATTGCCAGTCCGCGCGAATTTTTTGCGCAGCTTCGAAGCCGTCCATCACCGGCATCTGGCAATCCATCAGCACGGCGTCGTAATTTTTCTGGCGCACCATCTCGACGGCCTCGGCGCCGTTGCACGCGACATCGGCGCGAATCCCGGCGCTTTCGAGAATCCCCAAGGCCAATTCCTGATTCACGGCGTTATCCTCCACCAACAATAGATGAGCGCCGCGCAAGGAAATCGCGGTTTCTTGGATGGACGCCTGGCATTGCTCTTTTTCATGGTGGTGCTGGTGGTTGTCACTCAGTCCCGGCACGCCAAATTTGGCGGTAAAAATGAACGTGCTCCCCACGCCCGGCTGGCTGACCACCTGGATTTCCCCCCCCATCATTTCGACCAGATGCTTACAGATGGACAGTCCCAGGCCGGTACCGCCGAATTTGCGGGTGGTCGAGCTATCAGCCTGGGTAAAGGGGCTGAACAAGCGGTTGCGCTGTTCTTCGCTCAAACCGATCCCGGTGTCGCTAACCGCGAAACGCAGGCGAACGCCGCCGCCTTCAGCCGCACTACGCTGAGCACTGACGGTGACGCTGCCTTTCTCGGTAAACTTGATCGCATTGTTGACCAGATTGTTCAGCACCTGCCCCAGCCGTAGCGGATCGCCGACCAGGGCGGCAGGCACGTCGCTGCCGACGTCGAAAAACAGCGCTATTCCCTTGTCCTGGGCCTTGATCTTCGAAATATCGGACAAGCGTTCCAGGACGTCGGCGAGGCTGAAATCGACCTGTTCGAATTCCATCTTGCCGGCCTCGACCTTGGAGAAGTCGAGAATATCGTTGAGGATGCTGAGCAACTCGCTGGCGGCGACATCGACCTTCTCCAGGTAATTGCGCGGCTTGGGCGTGAGTTGGCTCTGCAACGCCAGTTGCGTCATGCCGATGATGGCGTTCATGGGCGTGCGGATTTCGTGGCTCATGTTGGCGAGGAATTCGCTCTTGGCCCTACTGGCGGCCTGGGCAGCCTGGTTGGCGACAAGGAGTTCGCGGTTCGCCTGGAGCAACGCCGCGGTGCGGCTCGCCACCAGGTACTCCAGTTCGTTTTGATAGGTCTGGATCGATTTCCGCCCGGCATCGATTTCCACGAGCAAGGTGTTGAAGTTCCGCACCAGTTCGCCGATTTCGTCGTCCGCGGCGGGAATCTCGCGGGGCGTGAAATCCTGCTTCAGGCGGGCCTCGTTGGCTGCTCCCGCAAGCAGGCGGACCGGCAGGACGATGCGATCGAGAAAGCGCAGGGCGAGGAGCAGGACCAGCGCACCGGCGCCGAGACCGACGAAAAACTTGTTGGCAATGGAGGTCAGGTAGGTGTGCCAGTATGCGTCGAGTTGCGCCTTGAGATAGATGGTGCCGACCGGCGTCTCATCGACCACGATCGGCAGGTGAAGACTGGCGGAGTCCGCCAGCAGCCCGATTTCCGCAGTGGATGGCTCGATGGACTGGGCGTCGGCGGGAAGCCGGCGGATGTCGCCGTAGCCGGCGAGACGGTAGCCGGTGTTGGTATACAGGGCGGCGGCCTTGATCTCCGGGTAGGCCTCGAACATCCGCAGCATCTCCCGCGCCGCGAGGGAATCGCGGAAAGCGACCGCCGCGCTGGCGGAGGTACCGGCGGCATTGGCAGCGGCCGTCAAGTTGCGTTGGATATCCTTGCGCACGTTGCCTAGCATGAGGACGGCGTCGCTGACCAATGTCAGGCCGATGCCGATGAGGGTAGCCACCACGATCAGCCGGATGAACGGATAGCGGATCGACTTGCGGTCGAAGATCGAAGCGGTGCTTGGCAGGCTATTCATGGATACGACGCGCCAGGCGCAATAGATTGGCGGAAAAATAAAATCCGGCGCGGCGGCCCTCCACCATGTTGATGTCGAAGCGGGTGCCGCTCTCCTGTACGGCGATTTCGATCATCCCGCCGTCCCGCACGAAGCCCGGATAGGCACTGATGGTGAGCGTACGGCGCAAGGTGCGTTGCTCTTCCACCGCATTCCAGCGCTGCCGCGTATCGACATAGAGCGCGTGACAGTCGTCGTCCCGTCCGGTGAGGCGGACAACCACCAGTTCGCGGCCGGCCACTTTGCGACCAGCCAGTGCCGCCAGCGCTTCCGCCTGTTGTGGATCGCCGACGGCGGTACACAAGCGTATCCGCTGAACATTGGCAATCGTTTCAGGAGGGAACTCGATGAATTTGAGGAAATTGAAAACCATTGCCGCACGCACCGCCTGCTCGTCCGGCACGTCCTGGGCGATAGCCGGCCCGCCATGACAAACCAGCGCAGCCAGCAGGAAGAAGAGTTGGGCAAAGCAGAGTTTGCCGATCATAGTCATCAGAAAGGGATCACCGACTGGGCGGGAGCGGTTGCGGGCCGGAGGGAAAAGGGCGCGAAGCCCCTCCCCCGTTCCGGCAGCGTTTCCCGTTTGTACTCACAAGATGTATTGGTCGTTTCCATCAGGCACTACTTGTTCAAACCCGCTAAAATTTGTAGCGAACCTCTGCATAGGCACTACGCCCAGGCAGCGGGAGGTTGTTGGGAATCGCGCTACTGCTGTATTCGCGAGCATCCGCGTTGAACAGATTGCGGATGGAAACGGCATACTGCCATTCTTTCCGAGGAGAGTAGCGAAGCGTGGTATCCACCAGGGTATACGCATTCAATGGCGCACGGGGATCCCCGGCTAGAAGCGTGCGCTTGTCGATCCAGTTGGCCTGTACATTCCAGTTCCAGTTGGGCATGAACCCCCAATCCGCGCGCAGATAGGCTTTGCGCTTGGGCACGGAGTTGAAGGCGATGGTATCGTCGCGACTGGTCAGATTGCCGGAAACCCTCAACGCCCTGGTTGCCTGCCACTGCGCATCCAGTTCGACACCCAGGGCCGTGTTGCTCCCCATGTTCTGGTATTGGTTCGTCGCATCGCCGGCGATCAGGTTGTCTTGTACGAATCGGTAAAAATCGACGCCCAGCTTTAAGTCCTTCGAGGCCAGGTAGGAAAAGGCCAGATCCCAGGTTCGCGAACGTTCCGGAGAGAGATTGGAGTTGGGCTTGGTGGCTGCGGTCAGGGCATACAACTCCAGGTAGGAAGGCGCCCGGAATGCCTGACCGTACATCAGCTTGGTGATGAGCCGCTCGGTGCTCTGCCAGACCAGGGCGGCGCGCGGATTCAACGTGCCGCCAAAGTCGGAGTAATGGTCATAACGCGCCCCGGCGGTCAGTTCCCAGTCATTGGAGAGGGTCCATACGTCCTGAATGTATACGTAGCTGATGCGCCGGGTTTTTTCCGGCGCGAAAGCATACGGCGTATCCGAGACATCCACCAACGGCCCACCCGCCGGCAGGGGGTTTCCGTCCGGCCCGGTTCCCTTGTTGATGAACTGTTCCACGTAATACAAATTATCCGATTTGTATCCCCCACCGACGCGGATGGCGTGGGTCTTCAGACCGTTATACAGGCCGCTTCCTTCCAGGGTAAGCCCGCGCTGAGCCGATCTCATCAGGTTCATGAAGCCGCTTGGATAGGCACCGGTCGCGTCCTTGAAGTCCCGGGGATTTTCCTGAAACCCGTCCCCCGAGGTGTAGTCGAGATCGTAATAACGGAGTTCCGCATTCACGCCCCAATCCCTGGAAAACGCCTCGTTGTTGTACAGCAGGCCGATGTCGGACCGGCTGTTCTCCCCGCGGGTCAGCGGATCCAGAATGGCCGCACCGGTCAAGCCGATGCCCACGTTGCTTTGGCGCATGTGTTCGGCGAGCAAGCGCCAGTTGCCCTTGCCTACCGAGAGGCGGATGTCCTCATTGTCATAGCCGTAGTAAGCATAGCCAGGGGCGGAAGAAACGCGGGTACCGAATTTTTTGTCCAGGGAAGTTTGTCCATCCACGGCAATGAACGGGTTATGCCCATCGGTATGGGACACCTCCGCCGTGAAGTTGATATCGAAACCGTTCCACTCCCCGCCGTGCTGCATCCAACCGGCTTGCGTGTCGAAACTGCCGGCCCTTGCACCGACTTCGGATTGCGCGATTTTCCCGGCACTTTTGGTGATGATGTTGATCACCCCCGCGGAGGCATCCGAACCGAACAAGGCGGAACCGGGACCGCGAATGATCTCGATCCGTTCGACCATGTTCGCCGTCAGTCCTCGCCAGAAAATGCCGGTCGACCACACCAGATCCCTTTCGGGCACGCCATTTACCATCAGCAGCGTGTGGGGGTTGGCAGCGCCGCGAAAGGTGATCTGCGGTCGGAATCCGAACAGGTTGGTCCGTATGTAAATGCCCGGCACGCTTTGCAGGATCTCCGCAATATTGGTCGTGCCGCTGGCCTTGATGTCTTCCGCCGTAATGACTGAAACCGCGGAGGGCGCCTTGGATAGCGTTTGTTTGGTATTGGTGGAAATCATGACTTTGGTCGCCATCACTTCTTCCAGACTCAATGACAGCAACTGATCCATGTTCGAGTCGCCGTCCGCAGCAGCGGACAGCGCTTGGAACAAACCAAGAAACGGTATGACTAATACACTTTTTCGCACACTACCTCCCCCGCTTGCGAGTTTCCCTCGATCTATATTGTCGTTCAAACAAACATCAGTATAGCTCCGGATTCCGTTCCCATGGAGACCTGGTGCGTCCCCGGAACTTCACCGGCGCGGCAAGGCTGAACATGGGGTTGCCGGTATTTGCCGGACTGTTTCAGTGATAGCCACCACCGCCAATAGCTGCGGTGGGTGGAGACCAGACCGCAAACATCGCAGCGGGTCGTAAATAGCCATCCGGCTGTAGCACCTTACCCAAGGGAATCTCCAGTTTTTCACCCATATCGACGACAGGCGATGAAAGCCCGCCGGATAATCATTTGCGGGCATCTACCAGGAACATATCTTGCGTGATTCGATAAACATCGCAACCCAGGATGAGTTTACTCCAATGAACATTTCGTCGTATTTCACCCAGAATTCCACCACCCCAGGAAATATCCCCACCGACGTCTATAACAAGGTCAGCAATATCATGCAGGGGCAGAGTAGCGCCGCCCCCAAATTGAATGCTGCATTGAGCGCCGACAAGACCACGCTCTCCGGCCTGGGCCAGTTGCGGAGTGCGCTGACGACTTTCCAGGGAGTGGCGCAGGCGCTTCGCGACAAGAACCTTAATCTGTCGGCGACCTCATCCGCTCCCGGCGTGTTGACGGCAACCACGTCGAGTCGCTCGGCTGCCGGCGCATACGACATCCAGGTAACGCAACTCGCACAAAGCCAAGTGTTGACTTCGAAGCCCCAGGCAAGCGCGGAGACGGCCATCGGCAACGGGACGGCGACGACCCTGAGCTTCGATTTCGGCAAGGCTTCCGGGAGCGCCTTCACCACCAGCACTTCCGCCAAAACCCGCACGGTAGATATTCCGGCGGGCAGCAACTCCCTGCAAGGGATTGCCGCCGCCATCAACGGGGCGAATATCGGGGTGACGGCCAAGGTGACTTCCAGCGGTGCCGGTTATGTGCTGGAACTACAATCGCCCAGCGGCGCGGCCAACAGCATGCGCATCGGCGTCAGCGGCGACGCGGCACTGCAGGGACTCCTGGCTTTCAACCCGGTTGGCGAGCAGAACCTGACGCAAACGGTCGCTGCGCAAAACGCCGCTTTGACGGTCAATGGCGTGGCGGTGGAAAGTGCCGCCAATACCGTAGCCGATGCCTTGCCGGGCACCACCCTGAGCCTCGCCGCCAAAGGCGGCAGCAGGCTGACGGTGACGCAGGGTTCCGCCCAATTCGTCCAGAACGTCACCAATCTGGTGAGCAGCTTCAACGCCTTGAACGCCAAGCTGAGCGCCCTTAAACAGGGCGACCTGAAGGGTGACGGCGCGGCGACGCGGGTCCAGAATCAACTGACGCAGACCATCGCAGCACCGCTCACCTTGGCGAAGATGGGGATTACCGTGCAAAAGAATGGCGACCTGGCTATCGATTCGGCCAAGCTGCAAGCCGCCATCGCCTCGGCGCCGCTGGGAGTAGCCAAAGCTTTCAGCGATAGCGGCAGCGGCATTGCGGACAAGTTGGTCAGCCAGATTCAGGGACTGGTCGGCGCAGCGGGAAGCCTGCCCAAAAAGACGGCGGCCATCAATCAGGAGATCACGGCGCTGAATACCAAGAAAAACAGCCTGGAAAAAGCGCTGACCGCCCAGGCCAACGCCCTGGTCAAATATTTCTCGCAGCAAAGCACCCAAGGAAGTTTCGCCGATACGACGTCGACATCGACATCGAACCAGACCAATCAGGGACGCTCGCTTTTCGACTTTTTGACGTAATCAGGCTAGGAGCCTGTCGGACTTAATGAATCGAAGCGAAAAATGAGTGGATCGAAGACGGATTTGCACGGATTTTAAGCGAACAGTCGTTCTATTCGCGCAGAAAGCCGGGGAAATATGGACCGACCCACTCATTTTGCAGCCGATTTGGTTAACTCCGACAGGCTCCTAGTAGTCAGTCAACATGAAACGAAGGGTTGTAGGAGCGGGCAGAACCCGCGATGCGCTATCGCAATTTGTCGCAGTGTTCCTGCCGACGACACAGGTCGCCTGCATGGCAGGCTCCTACCGATAACCGCCGTTTCAAAGTGACTGACTACTAGCTTTCCCGCCCGATTGTTACCGGGCTTGGCCGGCACGGCGGCAAAGCCCGGCGCATTCACCGGCATAAACTGCCGTTTGCCGATCGCCCCGCCCTGAACTATCCGGCTATTTCCCCGACTTGCCAACCACGTCGTGCAGGAACGGTGCGTATTGCAGCCAGTTTTCCAGGGGACCGGCGTGGGAAAACACCACCATGCCATGCTTGTCGAGAACGTAGGTGGTGGGAAAGACCATGGCGATATCCCGATCACGGATTTTGCCTCCGCCGGCGAGTTTCAGATATTCGTCCTCGGAACCTTTCAGGCCACTATCGTAGAGCGGCAAGTCGAGCTGTTGGGCCGCCAGCCAGCGGCGCGCAGCGGCGGTGCTTTCGCGTACCGGTAGGAGGATGAAAGCGATATCCTGGCTGCCCTTGAGTTGGGCGACCAGTTTTTGCAGGTCCGGCAACTCGCGTTTGCACGGATTGCACCACGAACCCCAGAAGTGCACGACGACGGCCTTGCCGCGCAGAGCCGCGAGTTTAAAGGGCTTCCCGTTGGCGTCGGCAAATGCCAGGTCGGGAAAGCGCATACCGCGCTTTTTCCCGGTGGGCGCCTGGGCGGCTTGGCTGCGGTTTTTATATGGTCCCCACAGGGTCGCCCAGGACACCGCGTCGAAAACCCGTTGCTCATCGACCGCGTAAGGGACGCAGGGAATTTCACTATGTTTCCCGCAGGCATCCAGGGCTACGGCGAGGGCCGTATCCGCTGAAACCTGCTCGGCAGCCCAACCCCATGCCCCCCCCGGTGCGATGGCGAAGGCGCGGTGCAGGTCGGCCTGCAAAAATCCCCCGACGTAAGTTTCGCGCGCCGCTTCCCCGACATGGGGAATGGCTTGGGCATCGGTCAAGCTGGGCGAGGCGGCCTGCGCCGAAGTACTGGCGAGCAGTGCCGCCAGGAGGATATTAATCCACATTCATGTTTCTCCGGTCTTACGTGAGTTGACGGACTTGCCGGCGAATTCATCCTGTTCCTTTTGCTCGACCTTGGCCTCGCGCACCGCTTCCTTGGCATGGTGGCGTTGCGAGAGCGTATCGAAGGCCTTGAGCTTGCGCTGCTGTTCCAGCCACTCGCGTTGGCCGCCTTCCCAGCGCAACTTGCATTTCGCCACCTCGTCCCCCTGCAACTCGATGGCCTTGTCGAGTTTCAACATGAACGACTGGAATTCGCGCCATGCCGACATCGCAATCCCGGTCTGGGTATTGAGATGGAGGCGGTTGCGGTACTCCTCGCGGAAAGCGATGAGTTGGTGCATTTTTTCCTCGGCCTCATGCCATTTTATTTTGAGCTGGGCGAGCTTGCGCCCCGCCTCGTCGCTATGATCGCGGGCCAGGTCGAGGAGGGTTTTAAGGGGAAACGGACGTGCCACGACCTAAGCCAGCTCAGGAAAACAATTCGGCCAACTGGCGGCGACAACCTTCGTAGCCTTCCTGCTGGTGAATAGCCTGTTGGAGAAAGGCTTCCAGGCGCGGATACATGGCGATGGCTTCGTCCAGCAAGGGATCGCTACCCTTAATGTAGGCACCGACGTTGATGAGGTCGCGGTTACGCTGGTAGCGCGAGTAGAGCATCTTGAAACGGCGCACCATGTCGAGTTCGGCCTGCGGGATCAATTCGGTGATGGCGCGGCTGATCGAGGCTTCGATGTCGATGGCCGGGTAGTGCCCCTGGTCGGAGAGCGCGCGGGTCAGTACCACGTGACCGTCGAGGATGGCGCGGGCACTGTCGGCGATGGGATCCTGCTGATCGTCGCCTTCGGTCAGCACCGTGTAGAAAGCGGTGATCGAGCCGCCGCCGTCGCGCCCGTTGCCGGCGCGTTCCACCAGTTGCGGCAGCTTGGCGAACACCGACGGCGGGTAACCCTTGGTGGCCGGCGGTTCGCCGATGGCCAGGGCGATTTCCCGCTGCGCCATGGCGTAACGGGTCAACGAATCCATGATGAGCAATACGTTCATGCCTTCATCGCGGAAAAATTCGGCGATGGCGGTGGCGTAAGCCGCACCGTGCAAACGCTGGAGAGGCGGGGTGTCGGCAGGAGCGGCAACCACCACGGAGCGCGCCAGCCCTTCCTCGCCGAGGATGTTTTCGATGAATTCCTTGACCTCGCGGCCCCGTTCGCCGATCAGCCCGACCACAATCACGTCGGCGCTGGTGTAGCGCGCCATCATGCCCAGCAAAATACTCTTGCCCACCCCGCTGCCGGCGAACAACCCCATGCGCTGGCCGCGCCCGACGGTCAACAGGGCGTTGATGGCGCGCACCCCGACATCCAGGACGTCGCGGATCGGCGCGCGGTTGAGCGGGTTGAAGGGACGGCTTTGCAGAGGCACCCGGCGCTCCACGGCAAGCGGCCCGAAACGGTCGAGGGGCCGCCCGGTGCCGTCGAGGATGCGTCCCAATAATTCGTGCCCCACCGGCACCTGGCGACCGCGATCCTCGGAACGGCGATGAGGGATGTAGGTTTGCCCGAAGACCGGGAGATGCAGGCTTTCCGGCTCGGCGGGAACCACCCGCGCGCCGGGAGCCAGGCCGTACACGTCGGTGGACGGCATGAGATACAGCTTGTCGCCGGAAAAGCCCACCACTTCCGCATCGACCTCGTGCCCGTCGGGCAGGTAAACCACGCAACTGCTGCCCACCGCGAGCCGCAACCCCACCGCTTCCATGACCAGGCCTGCCACCCGCGTCAGGCGCCCGGTGACGATCCACGAACGCGCGGTTTCGACGGCCTCCGCGCAGCCGCGCAGATAATCGCGCCAGCGCGTGATGGGCGTATCCTGGAGGAGCGTTTCAGCAGGTGGCGATGCGGCTTCCAAGTTCAGTTTCCCGACAAAAACGGTTTAATTTTACAACGCGGCGACAAAAGGACGGATCGATTGCCTACACCAGCCAGGCATCGTCGCGCCCCAGCGCCACCATTGCCCTGCCCCAGCGACTTTCGAGGGTGGCGTCGACTTCGCTGGAGTCGGTGCGGATGCGGCAGCCGCCGCGTTCCAGGTGGCGATCCTCGACAATCCGGCAATGAAATTGTGCCAACTCTTCTTCCATCAGGGAACGCACTAACGTGGCATCCTCGGGGTGCAACACCAGTTGCGGATGCTGGCCGGATTGGGGCAGGCTGGCGATGGCATCGCGCACCACCACCAGAAGCGCTTCGGGGCGAAAGTGCAAGGCATTGCGGATCAACTGACGGGCAACCGCCAACGACAGTTTGAGCACATCCTCACCCAACTGACTTTCAAATTCGACCAGGGCGGCATCGAGCGAGTTCGCCAGTTGCTTGATTTTTTCCAGTTCAGCTTGGGATTGCTCATGGCCTTGGGCATAGCCGCCGGCATACCCCTCTTCGCGCCCGGCCGCGAGCCCTTCCTGATACCCTGCTTCACGGCCCTCCTGATGGCCGGCCTGCATCCCCTGCTCATGGGCGCGCTGCTGGATCTGTTCGATTTCGTCGGCGGTCGGCCAGTTGAGGTGGGTGATCTGCTCATCCACCATGGTGGCCTGAGACTCCGGCTCGGGTTCCGGCGCGGCCGGGGGAGGTTCAAGGTCTTCCAGGGAATCGAGTTGCCAGCGCTGGATTTCGCCGAGCTGGTCGCGCGGGATGATGCGGTTAGACAAAAGAATCGTCTCCCTTGCCGCCCAAGACGATCTGGCCTTCGTCGGCTAGACGGCGGACTACCTGCAGAATGCTCTTCTGCTCCCCTTCCACTTCGGAAAGGCGCACTGGCCCTTTCGATTCGAGATCGTCGCGGAGCATTTCGGCGGCGCGGGACGACATGTTCTTGAAGATTTTCTCGCGCAATTCCTGGTTGGCGCCCTTCAGCGCGACCACCAGCGATTCGGACTGCACTTCGCGCAACAGGAGTTGGATGCCCCGGTCGTCGATGTCCATGAGGTTCTCGAAAACGAACATTTCATCCTGGATTTTCTGGGCCAGTTCCGGGTCGTAATCGCGCACGCTGGCAATCACCGAGGATTCGAGTTGGGTTCCCAGATAATTGAGCACTTCGGCAGCGGTCTTGACGCCCCCCATGATGGTCTTCTGGATGTTCTTGGAACCGGCCAGCAGCTTGGTAAGTACGTCGTTGAGTTCGGCCAGCGCCGCCGGCTGCACGCCGTCCAGCGTGGCAATCCGCAGCATCACGTCGTTGCGCAGACGCTCCGGGAAAAACTTGATGATGTCGCTAACCAGATCCGGTTCCAGATGCACCAGGATGGTGGCAATGATCTGGGGATGCTCGTTCTTGATGAGCTCGGAAATCGCGCTGCCTTCCATGAACTTGAGCGCTTCGATGCCGCTGGTGTCGCCGCCTTTCAGGATGCGGTCGAGCAGGCCGGCGGCCTTGTCGCCGCCGAGCGCCTTGGTCAGCACGGAACGGATGTAGTCGTCGGACGCCATGCCCAATGAAGTGCGTTCGCGGGTTGTTTCACAGAATTCATTGAGGACTCCGGCGATCATCTCCTTGGTCGTCCCGCCCAGCGTCGCCATCGCGGTTCCGAGCTTCTGAACCTCCTTGGGATTAAGGTATTTGAATACCTCCGCCGCCTCCTCTTCACCCAGGGTAAGCAACAGGATCGCGCTTTTTTTCAGTCCTTCTTCCGCATCAGCCACCGAGCCACTCCCTCACCACGCTTGCCACGATACGCGGCTCTGTCTTGGCCAATTCCTTGGCCATCCGCAGGTTTTCATCATAGCTGTTCTGCGCCGTCTGCGCCGCTTGTTCTTCAGACGAAAGCTCCCCGACCTCTTCCTCGGTCGGTTCAGGCTCGGGCGGCGGAGGCGGCGCGAAAATCTCCCGCAGCGGCGGCAGGAACACTTTAAAGAACAGCAGCATCACCAGCAGGACAATCAACAGGTAACGCCCATATTCCTTGGCCAGCGCCAGCATTTCCGGATCTTTCCAGAGCGGCGGAGTCACATCCTCCGGCACATTGAAGGCGGCATTCATGACATTCACCGAATCGCCGCGCTGGGCGTTATACCCCACCGCATCGCGGATCAGGTTGTTGATCTGAGTCATTTCCTGGGCAGTCAGGGGTTTCATGGAAACCTTGCCTTCCTTGTCGGTCACCTTGCGATGATTGACCACTACGGCCGCCGACAGGCGCCTGATTCCACCCACCTGTTGGCGAACCACCTTGACGGTCTTGCCCACCTCGTAATTGATGGTCGATTCCTTGTGGCTGGTGCCGCTCGCCCCACCTACCGGCGCCGCAGCCGGCACACCCGCCGCAGTCGTGACCGGAGCACTGGCCGCGCCCGGCGGCTGATTGGAAAGCGCCCCCGGCACACCTGCGGCGGCTTGCCCGCCCGCACCGGTGGTTTCCGCGCTTTGCTGGCTACGAATAGCCGCCTCCTCGGGCGTCGCGTTCGGCTTGAAGGCTTCTTCGGTCTGTTCCGCCTGGGAGAAGTCGATATCCGCCGTCACCCGCGCCCGCACGTTGTCCGCGCCGACGATGGGCGCCAAAATTTCTTCGATGCGTTTGACCAGCCCCTGCTCAACCTGGCGCAGGTATTCAAGCTGGGTGGGGTTGAGTCCAGTCTGGGCAGTTCCTTCCTGCGGGCCACTGAGGAGATTGCCGTTCTGATCGACGATCGTGACGTTCTTGACCGGCAGATCCGGGACGCTGCTGGAAATCAGGTAAACCATGCCGTTCACCTGGGCGTTATCGAGCGCCCGCCCTTGATGCAGGGTAAGCAGCACCGAGGCTGTGGGCTTCAGTTGCTCGCGCACGAAAACGCTGGGTTTGGGAAAAGCCAGATGGACCCGTGCCGCCTGGATCGAGGAAATCGTCTGAATGGTGCGCGTCAACTCGCCTTCCAGCGCACGGTGGTAGTTCGCCTGCTCACCGAACTGGCTGATCCCGAGCTTCTGGTTATCCATCAACTCGTAACCGACCACGCTACCCTTGGGCAGCCCCTGTGCAGCCAGGCGCAAACGCAATTCGTAAACCTGGGCGGCCGGCACCAGGATGGCTCCGCCCCCTTCCGCCATCTTGTAGGGGACGTTCATCTGCTGCAGCGAGGCAATGATCGGCCCGCCGTCGCGGTCCGAAATATTGGAGTAAAGCACCCGGTATTCCGGAGGCTGAGTCCACCAGATTGAGGCACCGATTACCAGGGCGATAAATGCCGCCACCCCGAACATGATGCCCAGCTTCTGGTTATTGGAAAGCTGGGAAAACCTCTCTTGCAACCGGGCAATCCATTCTTGCTGAGGTGCCAATGCCATAAAAGCGCCTTGTTCCCGGAAATTAGAGTGATTGTGATAGTTTTAAACGATGGCGAATGATACCTGAGAAGGGGTTATTTTCCCAAACGGGAGGCACCCCGAATGCTTCAGAAATTTATACGGGAATTGCACAGAACTTTGATTGACCTGAAATTTTATGGAGAAACGGCGTTATGACGAATACATTCGAGTATCTCGCCGAGTCGCCGCCAGGCGGCAAAATCACCGATTGCAGGTGAACCGAAGCCGGTCGGTTCTGGCACCAGAGCAGACAAGGGGACGAAACACATCAGCCCCCTTCAGAACGTTTAATGAAGAGCGGGGACTTTCGAGGATCAGACCTGCATGTTCATGATTTCCTGATAAGCGGAAACCAACTTGTTGCGCACCTGCACCATGGTCTGGAAAGAAACGTTGGCTTTTTGCAGGGACAGCATCACGTCCTGGATATTGGCGTTGGAGTCCCCCATTTCAAAGGCTTTCGCCAGATCGCTGGCTTGTTGCTGGGCATTGTTCACATTATCGAGGGACGACTTCAACGCCGACGCGAAATCCTGCCCTTCCGGCAAGGCCGCCGCTTCACCCGCACCGCCGCCTGCGTTCATCGACGCCGCACGCAGCTGGCCAAGCAGTTGATCTATCCCTTGTGTGTTCATAACCCTGACTCCACTGCAAAAAACCTATTTCCGACTTTCACTTTAGCACAACACCCGTACGGGTGTTTGGGGGAAGTACAAGCACCATTCATGCCCACCAGCATTTCAGGGAATCTCTTCCCCGTCTTCTTCCCGGTATTGCGCCAATTTGTAGCGCAAGGTGCGCTCGCTCATGCCCAGCCTCTCAGCAGCAAGTTTGCGCGATCCTTTAACGGCGGCAAGGGTTTCCAGGATATGCGCCTTCTCCAGGGAACGCATGTCGATATTCCCCCCCGCCTCGGGAGAAACCGGCAGAGGTGGATTTCCCCGTGCGGCAATAACTTCCGCTTCACGCGGCAAAAGCAGGTGTTCGACTTCGATGCGCTCGCCGGGAGCAAGGATCATGGCCCGTTGCACGACGTTCTCCAGTTCGCGGATATTGCCGGGCCAAGCATAGCCGATCAGGCGCTGTTCGGCTTCCGGCGCCAGCCCCACCAAGCCATGCCGCCCCATCCGCGGCGCCAGGCGGACCATGAAACTGCGAACCAGGGGCAGAATATCCCCCGCCCGCTCGCGCAACGGCGGCAATTCGAGGGGAAACACGTTGAGCCGGTAATACAGATCCTCGCGGAACTCGCCTTTTGCCACCGTCTCCGCCATATCCCGGTTGGAGGTAGCCACCACCCGGATATCCAGGGAAATCGCCTTGTGGCCGCCAACGCGCTCCACCTCGCGCTCCTGCAAGACCCGCAGGAACTTGGCCTGGAGCGGCAAGGGCATTTCGGTGACTTCATCGAGCAGCAAGGTTCCGTTCTGCGCCTGCTCGAATTTGCCGGCCTGCGCCTGGCTTGCACCAGTGAACGCGCCTTTTTCGAAGCCGAACAGGGTGGATTCGAGGAGATTTTCCGGGATCGCCGCGCAATTGATCGCCACGAAAGGCTTGGCGGCGCGTGCCGAATGGCGGTGAATATAGCGCGCCAGGACTTCCTTGCCGGTGCCGCTTTCACCGGTCAGCAAAACGGTGGCGTCGGTGGCCGCCACCCGCTTGGCGAGGCTCAGCACATCCAGCATCCGCGCATCCTGAGCCACCACTTCACCGGCTTCATCGGTCAGCGACGGCAACAGGTAACGCGCCACCTCGCCCAGCAGGCGATCCGGCTCGAAAGGCTTGGTAATATAGTTGCAGGCTCCGGAACGCATCGCCTCCACCGCCTTGTCGATCATCCCGTAAGCGGTCATCAGCAGGACCGGGACATAGGGATAAGCAGTCTTGATTTCGCGCAGCAGGGTGTGACCGTCCATCGGCTGCATCTGCACGTCGCTCACCACCAGCCCGAAGCGGCCCTGCTGCAGCGCTTTCAGTGCGTCCTGCCCGTCGCTCGCGCCAACCGCTTGGTAACCGGCTAGGGCCAGGGTATCGCAGAGCGCCTCGCGCAAATCGCCATCGTCTTCAACTATCAGTATCGGCAGTGCTTTCATTGATTCACAGGGCTAATTCAATCCTCCTATCCTAACATAAGGCCGCCCAAAATTCGTTCAGCAGCCAACACCCGGCACTTTTCACATTTTCTGTGGATAACTATGTGCATATCCTGATGAAAGCACACCTAACCCTCCCTGACATAAGGGAATCAGCGCCCCCGCCGCTTTTTTAGGCACAAACAACATCCTTTATATTCAACGCGTTACAAAATACCCTGTTGCTATCATAAGGTTACCGAGGCTTTCATACCCAATTCCGGGAATTGTGAGTTAACCCATGGCAAAACCAATGACATCCGCATAAACACTGCCGTTCGCGAAACACTGACGAGATATCGGCGGCGCAATTTAACCCGCGGAAAACAAGGTTATTGGATGCCGTCGATATGCCGACAATTGAAGAATCTCGGCCCCAGCCATGATAGAATGGCAACTCACCATTGGAAGTGCAACCCGATCATGCTGGGAAAAATATTCAAATCTCTGATCGGCGGGAACAAGATGGCCGACAACGGGGTGCCTGCCGTTTCCGTCCTTGTCCCTGACGACAAGCCCCCCCATCCGTCGTCCAACACCAACGCCATCGACACTACCCACATTCCCAGCGGGGACGTGGTGACATCCATTCTCCCGGTGGAAACCAGCGGCACGCCCAACGATTCGGAAACACTGGGACAGCGCTTTCTCGGTCGACAGCCGCTACTCGACCGCACCCAGCATGTCGTCGGCTATGAATTGATGCTGCGCCGCACCCCCATCAAGGGTGACGGCGACCTCAACGAACTGCGCCTAGTCCACAGCCAGACCCTGGTGAGATGCCTGCTCGACCTCGATATCGGCCGGCTGGTCGGTGGAAAACAGGCGCTGATCGAGCTCGCCCCGGAAATGCTCGACAATCCGCTCCTTAATCTCCTGCCGCAAAAAGGCATCACGCTGTGCATCGACTTTAAGTCCCGCCTCGATCACGAAACCATCAACCGTTGCAAAAGCCTCAAAGTGCTGGGCTACCAGTTCGCCCTGGACAATTTGGAGCCCGCCCCCGCAGTCGAACCCCTGCTCGAACTGGCGCATTTCGTGCGCATCGACGTGACCCGTTACAACGCCATCGAGTTGGCCCGCCTGGTCGACAAACTTCTCGACAAATCGCCGCAGCTTCAGTTGATTGCCCACAACGTCCATAGCGAAACCGAGTTCGAGGCCTGCCACCGCCTGTTCTTCCATTATTTCCAGGGCTATTACTTCGCCAAGCGGCAGCCCGCCGCGCCGTCGCGCATCGACAGCGACCGGGTGCGGGTGATGGAACTGCTCAACATGGTGAAGAATCGCGCCGAGGTGCCGGCTCTCGAAGAAGTCTTCAAACACGACGCCATGCTGTCGTACAAACTGCTGCTGTACATGAACGCTCCGATCAACGGCCTGGCGCAACAAATTCGTTCGATCGCCCACGCCATCATGATCCTCGGCTACGAGCAACTGTATCGCTGGTTGACCCTGCTGCTCTTCACCAGCGGCAGCCTCGGCCCACGCAGCAAGGCCCTGCTCAAGAGTGCGCTGATTCGCGCCAGGATGATGGAACTGCTGGGCAGCGAAAAAATGACTGGGCAGGAAAAGGACGGACTGTTCATCGTCGGGGTTTTCTCCCTGCTCGACGTGCTCCTCAACGTACCCATGGCGCAGGCGGTCGACCGACTGCACCTACCCGCCCCGATCATCGACGGACTGGTACATCACAGCGGCACCTACGCGCCTTACCTCAACCTGGTACTGGCCTGCGAGGAAGCCGACGAAAGCAGCATATCCCGCATTGCAGAGAAATGCGGACTGGACGCCAAATCGGTGAATCAGGCGCATATCCAGGCATTGATCTGGGCGGAAGGCATCGACCTGTAGTTGACAAGCCGCGCATAGGATGGTTTTATGCGGGCATAATAATATCTTATATAAGACATCTTAACCGACTTTCATGAGAGACCATCGCACATGAATCTTCACGAATATCAAGCCAAACAACTCTTGAAGGAATTCGGCATCGCCACCCCGCGCGGCGCGGTGCTCGAAAATGCAGCGCAAGGCACAGCCATCGCCACCGAACTGGGCGGCAACGCCTGGGTGGTGAAAGCGCAAATCCATGCCGGCGGGCGCGGCAAGGCCGGCGGCGTCAAGCTGGTCAAATCCCACGCCGCCCTCGACGAAGCCGTCACCGCGCTGCTCGGCAAAAACCTGGTCACTTACCAGAACGCCCCGGATGGTCAGACGGTGGGACGCCTGCTCATCGAAGAAACCCTGCCAATCGTCCGCGAGCTGTATCTGAGCCTCACCGTGGACCGCGAATCGGAGCGCATCGTGGTGGTCGCTTCGGGGAGCGGCGGCATGGAAATCGAGGAAATCGCCAAGACCGCGCCGGAAAAAATCCTCCGCGAAACCTGCGACCTGGTATGGGGCCTGCGCAACTTCCAGTGCCGCAACCTGGCTTTCGGCCTGGAACTGGAAGGCCCGCAGATCGGCGAGTTCGTCAAACTGGCGAAGGGCTTGTACCAGATGTTCCTGAAAATGGACCTGTCCATGGTCGAAATCAACCCGCTGATCGTCACCAGCGACGGCAAATTGGTTGCCCTGGACTGCAAGATCGGGGTGGACGACAACGCCCTGTACCGCCAGAAAGCCCTGGCGGAAATCCACGACACCACCCAGGTGGATGCCAAGGAAGTGGCGGCGCACGAATACGACCTCAATTACATCGCACTGAACGGCAGCATCGGCTGCATGGTCAACGGCGCCGGGCTGGCGATGGCCACCATGGATCTCATCAAGCTGCACGGCGGCCAACCCGCCAACTTCCTCGACGTGGGCGGCGGCGCCACCGCCGAGACGGTCGCCAAGGCGTTCCAGATCATCCTCTCGGACACCAACGTCAAGGCCATCCTGGTCAACATTTTCGGCGGCATCATGCGTTGCGACATCATTGCCGAAGGCATCATCACGGCGGTCAAGGAAGTCGGCGTGAAGGTTCCGGTGATCGTGCGCCTGGAAGGCACCAACGTCGAACTGGGCCAGAAGATGCTGGCCGAATCCGGCCTCGCCATCATTTCCGCCAACGACCTCACCGACGCCGCCAAGCGCGCGGTCGCCGCAGTGAATGGATAAGGATCGAACATGAGCATACTCGTCAACCAGGACACCAAAGTCATTTGCCAGGGCTTCACCGGCAAGCAGGGCACATTCCACTCCGAACAGGCCATCGCCTACGGCACCAAGATGGTCGGCGGCGTCACGCCCGGCAAGGGCGGCCAGACCCACATCAATCTGCCGGTGTTCAACACCGTCCGCGATGCGGTAAAACAAACCGGCGCCAATGCCACCATGATCTACGTGCCGCCGGCTTTTGCGGCGGACTCCATCATGGAAGCGGCGGATGCCGGCATCGAAGTGATCGTGTGCATCACCGAGGGCATCCCGGTGCTCGACATGATGCGCGTCAAGGCCGCCCTCAAGGACAGCCGGTCGGTGCTGATCGGGCCGAACTGCCCCGGCATTATCACCCCCGGCGCCTGCAAGATCGGCATCATGCCCGGCTTCATCCACCAGCAGGGCAAGGTCGGCATCGTCTCGCGCTCCGGCACCCTGACCTACGAAGCGGTCTACCAGACCACCAAGGCCGGGCTGGGACAAAGCACCTGCGTGGGCATCGGCGGCGACCCCATCAAGGGTCTGGATTTCATCGACTGCCTGCAGCTATTCCAGGACGACCCGCAGACCGAAGCGATCATCATGGTCGGCGAAATCGGCGGCACCCGCGAGGAAGCGGCGGCGGAATTCATCAAGGCCTACGTCACCAAGCCGGTGGCCGCCTACATCGCCGGCCAGACCGCGCCGAAAGGCAAGCGCATGGGCCATGCCGGGGCGATCATTGCCGGCGGCAGCGGCCTGGCGTCCGACAAGATCACGGCACTGGAAGGCGCCGGAGTAGTCGTCGCCAAGTCACCGGCGGAACTCGGCCTCGCCGTCACCCAGGCGATTGCCGCACATAAAGGTTGATTTATCCGGGGCGGGACGTGCATAGTCACGAATCCGCCCCATCGACTTCGACCCGCATGAAAATCGCCATTGCCCAAATCAACTGCACCGTCGGCGACCTCGCCGGCAACGCTGCAAAAATTCTCGATTTCGCCCAGCGCGCCAAAGCTTCCGGGGCGAGTATCGTCATCACCCCGGAACTCGCGCTGACCGGCTACCCGCCTGAGGATTTGCTGCTCCGCGACGGTTTCTACGAAGCCTGCAATCAGTCCCTGTATCAACTCGCTGCGCAAATCGAAGGTATCTGCGTGGTGGTCGGACATCCCATCCAGGAGGGTGACAAGCGCTACAACGCCGCTTCCGTACTGCGCGACGGCAAAGTCACCGACACCTACCGAAAACACAAGCTTCCCAATCATTCGGTATTCGACGAGGTACGCTATTTCGTGCCGGGCAGCGAAGCCTGCGTTTTCGAGGTCGAAGGCGTGCGTTTCGGCATCAACATCTGCGCCGACATCTGGGAAGAAGGGCCGGCCACCTGCGCCCGCGAGGCCGGCGCGGAAGTACTGTTGGTCTTGAACGCCTCGCCCTATCACATGGACAAACAGTTCTCGCGTTACGACACCATCCGCCGCCGCCTCGGCGAATGCGGCATCCCGATGTTCTACGCCAATATGGTGGGTGGCCAGGACGAACTGGTTTTCG
Organism: Sulfuricella sp.; assembly: GCA_018336195.1. Lineage (GTDB taxonomy): Bacteria > Pseudomonadota > Gammaproteobacteria > Burkholderiales > Sulfuricellaceae > JAGXQV01. Next base: position 105,078 of record JAGXQV010000145.1, read on the forward strand.
ACGGCGCTTCCTTTGTAATGGACGCCGCCGGCAATCTCACCGAACAACTCTCCGCTTTCGAGGAGCAGTTGAGCATCATCGACCTGGAAAACCGAGTTCCGCTGACCGGCCAGATCACCCCCGCGCTGACCATTGAAGCCGCGATTTACCGCGCGCTGTGCTTGGGGGTCAAAGACTACGTGGAAAAAAACGGTTTTCCCGGTGCGGTTCTGGGACTTTCCGGCGGCATCGATTCGGCGCTGACCCTGGCGATTGCCGTGGATGCTCTCGGCCCACAGCGGGTGCGGGCAGTGATGATGCCTTCCGAATTCACCGCCGACATCAGCGTCCACGACGCCGCCGTCATGGCCAAGAGCCTCGGGGTGCGCTATGGGGAAATTCCCATCAAGTCGGTGTTCGACGCTTTCCTCAACACCCTGGCGAGTGAATTCAAGGATCTGCCTTTCGACACCGCCGAAGAAAATCTACAGGCGCGCATCCGCGGCACACTGCTGATGGCGCTCTCCAACAAGTACGGTTCCATCGTTCTGACCACCGGCAACAAGAGCGAAATGGCGGTGGGCTACGCCACCCTGTACGGCGACATGGCGGGCGGTTTCGCGGTGCTCAAGGACGTCCCCAAGACCATGGTCTACCGGCTGTCGAGTTATCGCAACAGCCTGAACGTAGTGATCCCGGAACGCATCATCACCCGCAGCCCGAGCGCCGAACTGCGCCACAACCAGACCGATCAGGACTCGCTGCCGCCCTACGACATTCTCGACGCCATCATGGAAGCCTACGTCGAACACGACATCTGCCCGCACGACATCGTCGCGGCAGGATACGACGAACACGACGTGCGGCGCGTGGTGCGCCTCATCGACCTCAATGAATACAAGCGCCGCCAGGCTCCCGTCGGGGTGCGCATCACCCCGCGCGGTTTCGGTAAGGACCGCCGTTACCCGATTACCTCGAAATACAAACCTTGGGTACAATAACCCGCAAACCCACTCGGAGAAAACCATGAAAAAGATCGAAGCGATCATCAAGCCATTCAAGCTCGACGAAGTCCGCGAAGCACTTTCCGAAATCGGCATCACCGGCTTGACCGTCACCGAAGTCAAGGGGTTTGGACGGCAGAAAGGCCACACCGAACTGTATCGCGGCGCGGAATACGTGGTCGACTTTCTCCCCAAGGTCAAACTAGAGTTGGTGGTCGCAACCCCCCAGGTGGATACCGCCATCGACGCCATCATCAAGGCGGCGCGCACCGGCAAGATCGGCGACGGCAAGATTTTCGTCACCCCGGTAGAACGAGTGGTGCGCATCCGCACCGGCGAAACCGACGAAACGGCGATCTGATCATGGCCTACATCAACTGGGAAGCACGATTTTCAGTGGGCAATCCAACCATCGACGAGCAACACCAGGAACTGTTTGCCCTCATCAACCGCGCCTATGAAACCATCGGCGGCGACCCGCTCAACGAGTACGAAGCGCTCTGGGTGATCCTCTCCAAGCTGATCGACTACACCCGTTTTCACTTCGCCGAGGAAGAAGGAATGATGGAGCGCGCCGGCTATCCGGAGCTCGCCGAACACCGCGTGCTGCACCGCGCCCTGATCCAGAAAACCGAACAGATGCTCGACACGCTGGAAAGCGGCGAAGCGGCCATCGGCGCGGAAAAGCTCTGCCAGTTCATCAAGGACTGGATCGAGCAGCACGTTCTCACGGTTGACCGCCGCTATATGGCCTACCTCGCCAAAAGCACGGCGTAATATAGAAAAACGGCGGCAAATTGCCGCCGTTCTTTTGCTGCCCTATCGCTCTCTACCAGAGCTTCCACCACGGCGAACTATCCTTGTCCTTCCCGGCTTTCCGGCTTTCCGGGAAATTCTTTTGCAATACCCGCAACGTATCGTCGCGCAAATCTTTCATGCCTAGCGTATCGTAAGCTTTCGCCATCAACGTCAGCGCCTCCTCGGTCGTCGGCGCTTGCGGATAGCGCTTGATCGCTTCTTGGCAGCGGTTCACTGCAGCCACATAAGCCCCCCGTTTGAAATAATACCGAGCCACATGCAATTCGTGGGACGCCAGCGCATTGACCAGGTACTTCATGCGCGCCACCGCATCCGGGGCATATTTGCTCTCCGGAAAACGGGTCGCCAACTCTTTGAATGAGTCGAAGGAATCGCGCGCCGCCTTGGGATCGCGCTCGGACATATCCTGATTCGCGATGGCGCCCAACAAGCCCTGATCCTCGTTAAAATTCACCAACCCCTTCAGGTAATACGCGTAATCGACGCTGGGGTGATTGGGGTGCAATTTGATGAAGCGCTCGCATGCTGCGATCGAGGATGCCTGATCGCTGTTCTTGAAATGGGCATACGCCACTTCGAGTTGCGCCTGCTGGGCATAGCGCCCATAGGGATAGCGCGCCTCGAGGATCTCGAAATACTTGATGGCTTTTTCATAGCCGCCGTCGTTCATTTCCGATTTGGCCTCGGAATAGAGTTTCTGCGCCGACCACCCGCGGGTCTCGTCATTCATATCCGGGATCAGGCTGCATCCGGCTAGCAGGAAAACGAGAAAAACGACTAAACTATGTTTCATGAGCGCGTCCGATTCGAATAATCCTAGCGATTATAACCCAACCCCCCCGCAAATCCACCTGACCATTCCCCCGGAACTGGCCGGCTTGCGCTTTGACCAGGCTCTGCAAAAACTGCTGCCGGAATATTCGCGCAGCCGTTTGCAGGAATGGATCAAACACGAATACGCCATTCTCTCCGGCCAGCCCGCCACGCCGAAGCAGACGGTATGGGGCGGAGAACGGGTCAGCGTCGCACCGCAAGCGGCGCCCGAGGAAAACGCCTACGTCGCGGAAGAAATCGCCCTCGCCATCGTCCATGAAGACGATGGCCTGATCGTGATCGACAAGCCCGCCGGCCTGGTGGTCCATCCCGGCAGCGGCAACTGGCAGGGCACCCTGCTCAATGCCCTTCTCCACCATGCCCCCCAGTTGGCCGGCATTCCCCGTGCCGGTATCGTCCATCGCCTCGACAAGGACACCAGCGGCTTGTTGGTGGTCGCCAAGACGCTCACCGCACAAACCGACCTGGTGCGCCAGTTGCAGGCGCGTAGCGTGAAGCGCGAATACCTGGCGCTGGTGCAGGGCGACCTGGCCCACGACGGCTCGGTCGAAGCACCGCTGGGACGTCACCCGATCCACCGCACCAAAATGGCGATCGTCTCCGACGGCAAGCCGGCAACCACCCATTACCGGGTTCTTGAACACTACCCCCAACACACCCTGGTGGAATGTCGCCTGGAAACCGGACGCACCCACCAGATCCGCGTCCACATGCTGTCCATCGGTCACCCCCTGGCCGGCGATCCGGTGTATGGCGGCAAGCCGGCCAACCTGCCGCCCGCCGTCCGCGAGGCGACCAAGGCGCTCGGCAGGCAAGCGCTGCACGCCCGCCGCCTCGGCCTGATCCACCCGCTCAGCCATGAATTCATGGAATGGCATTCAGCCATCCCGGCGGACCTGGCAACCTTGCTCGAAGTCTTGCACGGTGCCGCCTGACGACTGGATCACCCCGGACTGGCCGGTGCCCGCCAACGTGCGCGCGCTGGTCACCACGCGCAATGGCGGCGTCTCCGCTGCCCCTTATGCCAGCCTCAACCTCGGCGATCACGTCGGCGACGATCCGCAAACGGTGTTGCGCAACCGCGCCATCCTGCGTGAATCACTGCCTGCCGAACCGTTGTGGCTGAAGCAGGTGCATTCCACCGCCGTCGCGGAGGCGGGCACGGCGTGCGGCGTTCCCGAGGCCGACGCCAGCATCGCCCGCCAGGCCCATCAAGTATGTGCCGTGCTCACCGCCGATTGCCTGCCGGTATTGCTGTGCGACCGTACCGGATGCGTGGCGGCGGCGGTTCACGCCGGCTGGCGCGGCTTGGCGGCGGGAGTCATCGAGCAGACCGTGGCGAACATGGGTACTCCCCCGGAAAAACTGCTGGCCTGGCTCGGCCCGGCGATCGGTCCGCAGGCTTTCGAAGTCGGCGCGGAAGTCCGGCAAATTTTCCTCGCCGGCAATCCGGCGTGTGCCGGCGCCTTTGTGCCGCACGGGACGGGGAAATACCTTGCCGACATCTACCAACTGGCGCGTCTGAGCCTGGCGGGTTGCGGGGTCACCGCGGTGTACGGCGGGGAATACTGCACCTTTCGCGACCGCGAACGCTTCTTTTCCTACCGCCGCGACCCCACCACCGGACGCATGGCTTCTCTCATCTGGCTCACCTGACCCATTGCGCTTATAATGCGCCTAACCTCTTCACCGCATTAGCGTATGCCGCCGAACGACCTTAAATCCCTACTCCTGATCGAACTGCTCGAAACCGAGCAGACCTATAGCGCGGCCACGATGCTCGCGAACTTCGAATGGATTATCGATGCGCAGGGCGGCAAGCTGGTCAACGCGGTGGGCAAGAAAATCGTATGTTCCCTCAACGATCCGAATCTCGCCGCCGAAACCGCCTGTCAACTAATCAGCAGCGATTATCCCGGCAAGACCACGGATCAGCCGGTGATCCGCATCTGCGTATGCCTGCTCCCCACCGGCGCGGACAGCAAGGAAGCGCAGTCCCAAGCCATCGCCGCCGCAGTGCGCGAACTGGCGAAAGCCAATCCCGGTCAGATCGTCGCCACCCAGGATACCGCCGAATTGCTCTCGGCCCAATTCGAAATCAAATACGGCTCCCCTACCGGCAAAACCGGGGTGCGGGTATTTGAAATCCTGCTGCCGGCACGCTTCCGCCAGAACGAAACCACCCGCTTGGCCAGCGTGGCGGACCGCACCGGCAAGAAGCTGCGCTTGCGCTGGCGCCTCAAGGATCAGACCAACAAGGAAATGGTGCTGTACAGCGGCCATACCACCATTGCTTTCGGGCGCGACGAGAATAACGACATCGTCATCGACAGCGGCATGGCCTCGCGCCGCCACGGCCAAGTCGAATATCGCAACGGCAGCCTGTACCTGATCGACAACAGCACCAACGGCACTTTTGTTTTCCCCGAAGTCGGCGCCAAGTTCAAGGTCCACAAGGGTGAAAAGCTGGTTCCGCCGCGTGGCTATTTCTGCCTGGGCGAGGAACTCGATGCCGATCATTCCCATTCCGTCCAGTTCGTCACGGTTTTTTCCGCCGGCTGAGTCCGGCGGCCATTCAAGGAGAATCACTGCATGTCTTTTGAAACGCTGGGCCTTTTGCCAGAACTGCTGAAGGCCGTAGCCGACCAGGGTTATACCGAAGCGACACCAATCCAGACGCAGGCGATTCCCGTCGTCCTGCAAGGCCGCGACGTGATGGGTGGCGCCCAGACCGGCACCGGCAAGACCGCCGGCTTCACCCTGCCTCTGCTGCAACGCCTGAGTGGCTATGCCAATACCGGCACCTCTCCGGCCCGCCATCCGATCCGCGCCGTGATCCTGGTGCCGACCCGCGAACTGGCGGCGCAGGTCGCCGACAGCGTGCAGACCTACGGCAAATACCTGCCGTTGCGCTCCGCGGTGGTATACGGCGGCGTCAGCATCGATCCGCAACTCGCCGAACTGCGGCGCGGCGTGGAAATCCTGGTTGCCACCCCAGGCCGCCTACTCGACCACGTCCAGCAAAAATCGGTGAATTTTTCCCAGGTCGAAATCCTCGTTCTCGATGAAGCCGACCGGATGCTCGACATGGGCTTTCTCCCCGACATCACCCGCATCCTTGGGATGTTGCCGGCCAAACGGCAAAGCCTGCTGTTCTCCGCGACCTTCTCGGAAGACATCAAGAAACTCGCCGACCGCCTGCTCAAGGAACCGGTGCTGATCGAAGTCGCGCGGCGCAACACCGCCGCCGAGAGCGTCACCCAAGTCGTCTATCCGGTGGACATGTCGCGCAAACGCGAATTGCTGGCACACCTCATCAAGTCGCGCGACCTCAGGCAAGTCCTGGTGTTTTGCCGCACCAAGCAGGGCGCCGGCAAGCTGGCTACCCAACTGGAGCGCGACGGCATCAGCGCCACCGCCATCCACGGCGACAAGAGCCAGCAGCAGCGTACCGAAGCCCTGCAAGCCTTCAAGGACGGCACCGTCCGGATCCTGGTGGGCACCGACGTGGCGGCGCGCGGCATCGACATCGACCAACTCCCCTACGTGGTCAATTTCGAAATTCCCCACGTTCCCGAGGATTACGTCCATCGCATCGGGCGCACCGGGCGCGGCGGCAGCAGCGGTACCGCCATCTCGCTGGTATGCGAGGAAGAACTGAAGCTCCTCGACGCCATCGAAAAAATGCTCAACCGCAAGATTCCCACGGAAGCCATCCCCGGCTTCGACGTCGCCTCCGCGATTGTCGCCCATCCGTCCTCCGAAGTCCGTACCGGGATGCGCCGCGACCGCGAGGAACGTGGTGAGCGCGGCCCCAGGGCTGAGCGGGGAGAACGCAGCGACCGTCCCGAACGAAGCAGCCGTCCGCCGCGACGCAGCCATAGCACCGTCGCTCCCGACGGTTTCGATTACACCAAGCCCTACGAACCCAAGCCGCACCTCCCCCCGGTGTTGCAGGCCGCCTACCCGCCGGCTCGGGACGATGCCAGGAAGCCGAAAAAGCCCCTGCCGGCGCTGTTCATGCCGCCGGTTCCGCCCCGCCCGGCGGAATAACCCCCTATGCCAGGTCGCGACATCAAGTCGCGGCTGGCCTGTGCGAGGCGTGATCGCCGACAACCAGCAAGAATCGTCTTTCGTCACGCGTTGCCGTACAACGGCGAAGCGCCAACCCGACATTTATCAACTTATTGTATTCACATCGGAACACCCGCAGATTTGACCAACAATTTATACTGCCCGATTAGGAAAGAAATGCGAGAATAGCGAAATATGAAAACATCATAAAAAGTAATCGCGCTCTCCAAAGCAAAACTCTCCAATAGCCCTCAAAGGGGGGGAAACATCATGACTTCTTTGTTCTGGTTGCAATGTGGAGGATGCGGCGGTGACACCATGTCATTCCTCAACGCCGAATCGCCCGACTTGATCGAACTATTCGATACGCTAGGCATCACCCTGCTGTGGCATCCATCCCTCTCGACCCTCTCGCCCGCTGCCCAGAACAGCCTGATTGACGCCCTGATCAATGGCGAACAAACCCTGGATATCCTGGTGGTGGAAGGCGCGATCATTCGCGGCCCGGCCAACACCGGGATGTTCGATACCCGCGGCGGACGCCCCAAAAAAGACCTGGCCGCCGCACTGGCCAACAAGGCGCGCCTGGTAGTCGCCGCCGGCACCTGTGCCGCGTTCGGCGGGATCGGCGCCGACAGCACTATCCAGGCCACCGGCTTGCAGTTCCTGAAAAAACAGCCGGGTGGACTGCTGGGCAAGGATTTCCGCTCCCTAGCCGGTCTCCCGGTAATCAATCTGGCGGGCTGCCCCTGCCACCCCGAGGTGATCGCCGGCACGCTATCCGCGCTGGTCGCCGGGCAAACCCTGGAACTCGACGAATTCAACCGCCCGCTCGACTGGTACGGCATGACCGTGCACCAGGGCTGCACCCGTAACGAATATCACGAATACCGCGTCGAGGAATGGGATTTCGCCCAGCGCGGCTGCCTGTTCTTCCACAAGGGCTGCCATGGGCCGCTGGCGGACGGGCCATGCAACAAGCTGCTGTGGAACAACCGTTCGTCCAAGACGCGGGCCGGCGTACCCTGCTTCGGCTGCACCGGCCCGGAATTCCCGACACCTTCGCCCTTCTTCGAAACCCGCAACATCGAAGGCGTTCCTATCGAACTGCCGAAAGGCGTGAGTCGCGCCCATTACATGGTCTACAAGGGCATGGCCGCTGCTGCTGCGCCGGAGCGCCTGAAAAAGCGCGAAACCAAGATCTGACGGAAAACGACCATGAGCAAAAGAATCATCCGCGACATCCCCCTCAACCGCGTCGAAGGCGACCTGGAAATCCGCGTCGAGCTGGAAAACAACCGGGTCGTCGATGCCTGGAGCTCCGGCACCATGTTCCGCGGTTTCGAGAATATTCTGGTCGGTCGCGGTGCGCTCGACGGCTTGGTGATCACCCCGCGGGTCTGCGGCATTTGCAGCACTACCCACCTGATGGCGGCGGCCAAGGCGCTCGACCATATCGCCGGGGTGGCTCTGCCTGACAACGCCATCCGTCTGCGCAACGTAACGCTGATGGTCGAGCACTGCCAGAGCGACGTGCGCCAGTCGGTGCTGATGTTCCTGCCGGATTTCAGCGCCAGCGTTTACGCGGCGCATTCCCTTTACGCCGAGGCGGTCAAGCGCTACGCGCCGCTGGCGGGCGAACGCTGTATCGACGTGGTGCGCCACACCAAGAGCATCCTGGAAATCATCGCGATACTCGGCGGCCAGTGGCCGCACAGTTCGTTCATGGTGCCGGGCGGGGTCTCCTATGTGCCGCCGCTGGCCGAGCTGAACCAGTGCCGCCATATCCTCAAAAGCTATCGCCAGTGGTATGAAAAAACCGTGTTGGGCTGTTCGCTGGAACGCTGGCAGGCTGTGCAAAGTGGCGCCGACCTCGACGCCTGGCTGAATGAAAACGCCGCCCAGCGCGACAGCGATGTCGGTTTCCTGCTGCGTTTCGCCCGCGAGGCCGGGCTGCACGCCTTGGGACAGGGACACGGCCACTTTCTTTCCTACGGTTCGCTGGAATTGCCCGGCGACAGCGCCGTGGCCGGCAGCGGCGCGGGAAAACAATTGGTCGCTGCCGGCTTCGTCGCCCGCGATGGCCAGGCGCAGGCATTCGATCAAGCCCAAGTGGCGGAGCATGTCGCCTCGTCGTGGTATGCCGATTACGACGGCGGGAAACACCCCTTCGAGGGCGAAACCGTTCCTCATGCCACCGGCGCCGACGGCAAGAAGTATTCATGGAGCAAAGCCCCGCGCTACGCCGATTTGCCGGCGGAAACCGGGCCGCTGGCCGAGCGCATCGTCGGCGGCGACCCACTGTTTGTGGATCTTCTGAAACGCGACGGCACCAACCTGGTCGCGCGCCAACTGGCGCGTCTCACCCGCCCGGCAACCCTGCTGCCGGCCATGGAGACCTGGCTGGACGAAATGGCCGCCCGCCCCGAACTCCCCTATTACCAGCCGGTTGCCCCGATTCAGGAGGGGCGCGGCTTTGGCCTGATCGAAGCGGCGCGCGGGGCGCTGGGGCATTGGGTGGAAATCCGCGACGGCAAGATCGCCCGCTACCAGATCGTCACCCCCACCGCCTGGAACGGTTCGCCGCGCGATCATGGCGGGCTGCGCGGGCCGTGGGAGGAAGCGCTGATCGGCACGCCGATTGCCGACATCGACAATCCGGTGGAAGCCGGCCACGTGATCCGCTCCTTCGACCCCTGCCTGGTGTGCACGGTGCACGTGGTCGGCGCCGACCAGACTCCCCTGCGCTGTTGACGTCATGGCCGCCACCGCCGTCATCTGTCTGGGTAACCGCTACGTTCCGGGTGACGACGTGGGTTGCCGGGTGTTCGATCACCTGAACGGCAGCGCCATCCCGCCGGACGTCGAACTCGTCGACGGCGGCCTGTGCGGACTGGATCTGCTGCGCCTGGTGGAAGGCCGAAACCGGGTGGTGTTCGTCGATGCCGTGGCCGATCTGGCCGACGCCGGTGAAGTCGTGGTATTGAGCAGCCGACAAGTGGCTAGTTACGCGGGGCGCTACGGCCACGGCGCGGGATTGCCGTATTTGTTGCGGCTGTTGCCGCAAGTCTGCGCGGCGCCGTTGCCGGAAATCGCCTTGGTCGGAACGGAAGGCTTGGCGGATGAGTCAGCCGTTCGCCGACTTGCCGAACGCAGCATGGAGGTCGCCATTCATGGAGCGCTTTAACCCCCCCCCGATAGGCCGGGATGAAGTTCTCGCCGCGCTCGAAGCCGAGAACCGCATGTTGCGCGAGGAAATCCGCGTATCGCGGCAGGCGGCGGAAATCACCGCGCAACTGGTGGTCGAGCAATTTGAAAAAACCGAAGGTATCCTGACCCGGCTCCAAATCGCCAAGGATGCGATGCAAGAGGCGAATGAAGAGCAGGCAGCGATCTTCGAATCCTCGACGTTCGGCATCGCCTTCATCAAGAACCGGGTGATGCTCAAAGCCAACGGCAAGCTCGAAGCACTGTTCGGCTACGACTTGGGCGAACTGTGCGAACAATCGACGCGCTGCTGGTATCCCGACGAGGAGAGTTATCGCTCGGTGGGTGACGCCTATCGCGAACTGGAACACGGCCAGACGCACCGGCGCGTCCTGCAATTGCAGCGCAAGGACGGATCGCGGTTCTGGGCCAGGCTGAGCGGCTGCGCGCTCTCCGCCGACCTGTCGCGCGGCTCGGTATGGACGGTCGAGGACGTCACCGCCGAATACGAGGCCAACGAGGCGATGCTGCGCGCCAAGGACGCAGCGGAGGCGGCGGAAGTGAAGCTCCGCGACAGCTATTCCGAACTGGAAGAAGCCAACCAGCGCCTCCAGAAACTCGATCAACTGAAGTCCGACTTCCTGTCCTCGGTTTCCCACGAATTGCGTACCCCGCTGACCTCGATCCGCGGCTTCTCCCAGTTGATCGACCGCGAATTCACCCGCAGTTTCGTGCCCTTGAGCGGGGAAGACGCGACGCTGAAAAAGAAAGCCGCCCGTATTGAGGACAACCTGAAAATCATCCTCAAGGAATCGGAGCGCCTCACCCGCCTCATCAACGACGTCCTCGATCTGGCCAAAATCGAGGCGGGGCGCACCGATTGGCACGACGCGCCATTGCAGGCCGGCGCCTTCATCCAGGACGCGGCCAACGCGGTGCATGGCATGTTCGAGCAAAAACCGGCCGTCGAATTGTGCCTAGACATCGAGGAGGGTTTGCCGCTCTTCATCGGCGATGCCGACCGCATGCAGCAAGTGCTGGTCAACCTGCTCAACAACGCCGCCAAATTCACCGACCAGGGCACGGTGACGGTGAAAGCCTTCCTCAATCCCGAAAACATGATCCAGATGGAAATCCGCGATTCCGGGATCGGTTTTCCCCAGGAAGAGGCGGAAGCGATTTTCGACAAGTTCCAGCAGGCCAAGCACGGCGATACCTTGCAGGATCGCCCCAAGGGAACCGGCCTGGGGCTGGCGATCTGCCGCGAAATCGTCAACCGCCACGGGGGACGGGTGTGGGCACAATCGCAACCCGGCCAGGGTAGCGTATTCACCCTGGTGCTGCCGCCCGCCGCCGAAGGAATCGCGGAAACTCTCGCCATCACCTCCCGCATCGCCGCTTTCGGCGAAGCGGATAGCCAGCGTGGAACCAGCGGCGACACCGCAAGCGGTACGGAAGCAAAACCCAAGGTTCTGGTGGTCGACGACGACCCGGCGGTACGCAACTATTTCACCCAATTGCTCCAGGAACAGGGCTATGAGGTCATCACTGCCGACGACGGCCAGGCGGCGCTGAGCGCCGCAAAAAACTATCAGCCGGATTTGATCACCATGGACCTCGCCATGCCGGTGATGGACGGGCGCACCGCCATCACCCTGCTGCGTGCCGACGCCGACCTGAAACACATCCCGATCATGGTCATCTCCGCCATCCCCGGCTGGGAATCGGCAGGGGGGGATGTCGCCATGAGCAAACCGCTCGACGAATCGCGCTTCGTGAATAACATCCACTTGTTGTTGAACGATCCTGCTGCCGATGTTGCGAGGGCAAATAAAGTCCATTTCCTAGTGCTCTACCAGGAGGGACAGACACCGGCGATGGTGCCGGGCGGTTTCGCCGCCTATTGCGAAGTGGGTTTTTGCCCGGTCAACGAGTTGTCCGCCCGCATCCAGGCGGGCTTCCAGGGCATGGTGGCGATACCCGCCGACCTGCTCAACCAGGTCGATATCGGCTTTCTCAACGCCACGCCGTCGCTGGAAGTGATGATTATGCCGGTCCCGGCAAACGCGGGGAAAGCCGCGCTGGTCGATCTGACGCAAAATTCATAGAAAACAAATCAAGGGGAACATCATGACAACCACCAACAAAATCGCGATTGTGGACGATGAAGTCCATATCCGTGCCCTGCTCGAACAAACCCTGGAAGACCTGGAGGGCGAACCGGAAATTCTTACCGCCGCCAACGGCGCGGAAGGCTTGGCGCTGATCGAGCGCGAGCGCCCGCAACTGGTGTTCCTGGATGTGATGATGCCGCTCATGAACGGCTACGAGGTATGTGCCGCAGTGCGCAAAAACCCCGAGCTGGCCGGCACCACCATCGTCATGCTGACCGCCAAGGGACAGGAAGCGGATCGCACCCGCGGGCTTGAGACCGGCGCCCACCATTTCATGACCAAGCCCTTCGACCCCGACGAGATTCTCGACCTGGCGCGCGAGATTCTCCAGCCCTCATGATCAAGGCGGCCAACTACCTCAAACCCGCCTGGGCACGCCGCCACTTCGAACTGGCGCTCCCGCTGCTGCCATCCGGCACCGCCACGGTGCTGTGGCTCGGCGACAAGAAGCTGGTGGAAAGCGGGGCCGCGGAAACCGAATTGAAAGAGGACACACCGGGCGTGCAGGTTTTTCCCCTGGTCCTGGAAGGAGAAGCGGTAGGCCGGTTGCTGCTGCTACCGCCGGCTGGCACCGCCGCATCGGCGGAAAACTGGGGCAACGCGCTTGTCCACGGTTTGCAGGGCATCCTCGAAGCCGAACACGCGCGCCGCTCGGTTGGCCAGGAAACCCTGGAAAGCTACCGCGAGATGGCCTTGCTGCAACGCGCCGTCACCGAACTCAACCACTCCCTCAAGCCCGCCGCCGTTGCCGCCTCCCTGCTCAAGGAATTCGACGGGCGCAAGGATGCCGCCGACTTCGGCGGGGTTTTCCTGCGCAACCCGGACGATGCGACCTTGGAGTTGATCCAGTCTTTCGGCGACGATGGGGCAAATGCCTTTGCCCGCTTCCAGGACAGTCACCTGTTCGGCGAAATAGCCACCCGCGAAATCGGCGACATCATCAACGATCTGCCGGCCTCGCCGCTGTGGGCGAAAGAAAGCGCGGATTTTAAAGCACTACTGTGGCTCCCCCTGGTCGCCCACGGCGAAAATCTCGGACTGCTGGTGCTGGCTTCGTGCCACGCCGACGGGTTTGCCGCCGGCGACCTGAAACGTGCGCAAACCCTGGCCTCGGTGGCGGCCAGCGCGCTACGCAATGCCCAACTTTACGCCGCCGAACAGGAAATGTTCCAGGCCTTCGTGCGGGTCATCGCCACCGCCATCGACGCCAAATCGCCCTATACCGCCGGGCATTGCCGCCGTGTCCCGGAAATCGCCCTGCTGATCGCCGAAAAGGCGCACCAGGCCAGCCATGGCCCCTTCGCCCCTTTCACCCTCGACGAAGACGGGCGCAAAACCCTGGAAATCGCCGCCATGCTGCACGATTGCGGCAAGGTGGTCACCCCCGAATGGGTGATCGACAAGTCCACCAAGCTCGACGCCATCCAAAATCGCCTCGAATTGGTCCAACTGCGCTTCGAAGTGTTGCGCCGCGATGCTCTGCTCGACTACCGCAAGGCTCTTGCCGGCGGGATCGACGATGGCGCTGCAACGCAAGCCTACCAAGATCGCCTGAGCGAACTGGACGCGGATTTCGCGTTCCTGGAGAAATGCAATCGCGGCGGCGAATTCATCTCCGCCGAACACGTCGCCCGCATCCGCACGATAGCCGCCGTGGAATGGCGCAATGCGCAGGGAGGGGCGTTCCCCCTCCTCGACGATAACGAGGTTTACAATCTGTGCACGCCACGCGGCACGCTGAACCCGGAAGAGCGCAAGATCATCGAGGATCATGCCGTCCACACCATCAAGATGCTCTCGCAAATCCCGTTTCCCCGTTCCTTGCGCAACGTTACGGAATACGCCGGCGGACATCACGAACGTATCGACGGCACCGGCTACCCCAATCACTTGAAAAATGACCAGCTATCCATACCCGCCCGCATCATGGCCATCGCCGACATTTTCGAGGCGCTCACCGCGCCGGATCGCCCCTACCGCAAGGCCGGCAACCTGAGTTGGGCACTCGACATAATGCACCGCATGAAGCAGGACAATCACATTGACGGGAATTTATTCGACCTGTTCCTTTCCGAAGGAGTGTATCTCGAATATGCCCGGAAACACCTCGCCCCCGACCAGATCGAAGCGGTCGACGTCAGCCGCTATCTCGGCTAGGAAACAGCCATGGAAATCGGCAAGCTGTTCAAATCGAGCCTGTTCGCGCGGCTCTTTTCCTCGACCACTGCTGCAATCTTCGCCCTGTTCGCCGTGATGTACCTGCTGTCCGTGCCGTTCATCCACAACTCGGTCGAAAGTATTGAGGAACGCGCGGCGCACATGGCGCTCAACAACGTTTACGACACTGTCCAGCATATCCAGCAAAGCCTGGAGAGCACCCGCCAAGCCATCGTGATGGCGCGCAAGATGGAATTGCAACATATCGTTGAAATTGTCGAGTCGCGTGCCGCCTTATTGGACGGCCAAGTCAAGGCCGGCAAGCTGTCCCGCCAACAAGCCAAGGAAACCCTGCTCGACGTCATGCGCCATACCCACTATGGGCACAACGACTACGTGTGGGCCGCGAATTACCGCTCGGTGCTGGTCGCCCACCCCGACCCGAAACTCAACAACTCCGATTTTTCCCGACAGCGCGACACGCGCAGCAACCTGATCGTGCCCCCCATGGTGGAAGGCGCCCTGGCCCACGGCGACGGCTATTACTCCTACTGGTGGCGGCGCCTCGGCGAGGAACAGCCCATCGAAAAGCTGACCTATTACAAACACCTGCCGACCTTCGAACTGGTCATCGGCACCGGGGTCTACATCGACGACATCGAAACCCTGCTGAGTACCCGGCGCAGCGCTGCCATCGAGGAACTGCGCCGCCAGTTGCATACGACCAAGCTGGCCAAAACCGGCTACGTCTATATCTTCGACAGCAACGACAACGTGTTCATCCACCCCAATCCCACCATCGAAAACAAGAAGCTCAGCAGCCTGCGCGACCCGGTCAGCGGCAACCCGCTGGGGCCGATGCTGATCGGGGCCAGCGGCAAAGCGGAAGGACTGCGCTACAAATGGGATAGCCCCGCCGAGCCGGGCAACTTCGTCCACGACAAGATTTCCTGGGTACGCCATTTCCAGCCCTACGGCTGGTATATCTGCTCATCCGTGTA
This sequence comes from Sulfuricella sp., assembly GCA_018336195.1. Classification (GTDB taxonomy): domain Bacteria; phylum Pseudomonadota; class Gammaproteobacteria; order Burkholderiales; family Sulfuricellaceae; genus JAGXQV01. The sequence continues at coordinate 120,327 of JAGXQV010000145.1, forward strand.
CGTCGACGAACTCGACGAAAGCGCCCGCATCCTGAGAAACCGCCTGCTCGCGGTATTCATCGCCACGCTGGCGATTTCCATCGTCCTGATCTACCTGTTCGTGAGCAAACTGGTCAGCCCGCTACGCCAATTGAGCGACACCGCCAGCCGCATCGAGGCCGGCGATCTCGATGCGCGCAGCAGCATTCACCGCGACGACGAAATCGGGGTGGTCGCCACCGCCTTCGACGGCATGCTGGATCGGCTGCGCGACAACATCCTGAACCTCGACGCCAAGGTCGCGGGACGCACTGCCGAACTGGAAAAAGCCAACCAGGAACTCAAGAAACTCGACCAACTCAAGTCCGATTTTCTCTCCACGGTATCCCACGAATTGCGCACGCCGATGACCTCCGTGGTGGGCTTCACCAAACTGGTGAAGAAGAAACTCGAAGAGGTGGTGTTTCCCCACGTCGCCAGCGACGCCAAAACCGCTCGCGCGGTTTCCCAGGTGCGGGAAAATCTCGACATCATCGTCACCGAAAGCGAGCGCCTCACCCTGCTCATCAACGACGTACTGGACAGCGCCAAACTCGACGCCGGCAAGGTGGAGTGGCATTTCGCCCCCCTCGCGCCGGCGCGCCTGATGGAGCGCGCCGTGGCCGTCACCGCCGCGCTGGCCGAGCAAAAAGGCCTGGTGCTGACTTGGCAAGCCGACACCGATCTCCCCGAGGTCAACGGCGATGAAACGCGCTTGCTCCAGGTGCTGATCAACCTGATTTCCAACGCCGTCAAATTCACCGAGCACGGCCAGATCACGCTCAGCGCAATCCACCACGAGCAGTTTGTCCAATTCAGCATCGAGGACAACGGCGTCGGCATCGCCGCGGAAAATCTCGCCGAGGTGTTCGAGAAATTCCGCCAGATCAGCAACACCCTCACCGACAAACCTCACGGCACCGGCCTGGGATTGTCGATATGCCAGCAAATCGTCAAAAACCACGGCGGTCACATCTGGGTCGAGTCGTCCGTCGGCAAGGGCAGCACTTTTCACTTTACCGTTCCGGTATTGAACTCATGAGTTGGGTCCGGCGATGCATCTCGGGCTGAGAGAAAAAGCGCTCCTGATCGTCATTGCCGGGGTCGCGCTGCTCGGCGGCGGCACGCTGGCCCTGGTCAATTCCATCCAGGAACGCCTGAAAATCGACCTGAGCCGCTACGTGGCGGAGCGCTACGTGCAACTCCACAAGGAAAAGACCCTGGGCGGCCTCCAGGCCGACCTGGCGCTGGCCAGGAAAATGGCGGATTCCGACGTGCTGCGCCGCTGGGTGCACGATCAATCCGATGCAGCGGCCAGCCGCGCCGCCGTCCGGGAGTTGGGGAGCCTGACCAGCCTGTTTTCCAGCCACACTGCCTTCGTCGCCTCAAAGCCGGCCGGTAACTTTTATTACATCGATGAAAAAGCCCTGGCCAACGCCGCAACCGTACCGCTCAAACCGGCCCAGGAATTAACCCGCGACGACCCGGACGACGACTGGTTCTTCATGACTCTGGCGCAGAAGACCGATTACAACTTCAACGTCGACCACAACAACAAGCTGAACGTCACCAAGCTGTGGGTCAACGTGGTGATGAAAGAGGGCGGCGAGCCAATCGGCGTGGTCGGCACCGGCACCGACCTCACCGATTTCATCCGCGACTTCATCAAGACCAGCGAAAAAGGCATGACCGGCCTCTACCTCAACGAGGAAGGCGCCATCCAGGAAACCCAGGATATCCCGGCGAAAGAGCCGCCAACCATCTGGCAACGCTTGCCCAATGCCGACCAGCAACACCACCTCCGCGACGCGATGGCGCGGGTGAAGCGCGGCGACCAGCCCAGCGCGGTCATCGAGGTCACGCTGGACGGCGTGTCGCAAGTCGCGGCCGTCGCCTACGTGGCACCGCTCAAGTGGTACTTGGTGGCCGCGCTCGACGTCTCCCACGTCATCGGGGTCGGCCATTTCGTCCCGATCATGATGGCCCTGGCGGTAGCGCTGCTGATCGCCACCCTGCTGATCCTGGTGGTCGGCAACCGGCTGGTGGTCGTCCCCATGCGCCGCCTCGCCGAGGGCGCGCAACGGGTCGCCGACGGCAACTACGCCATCCGCCTGCCCGACGACCGCCACGACGAAATCGGCGTGGTGGCAAAAGCCTTCAACGGCATGGTGGGGCGCTTGCAGGACCATTTCCAGAACCTCGACGCCAAGGTCCGCGAGCGCACCGCCGAACTGGAAAAGGCTTACGAAGAACTCAAGGAACTCGACCGGATCAAGGGCAACTTCCTCTCCTCGATCTCCCACGAATTGCGCACCCCCACCACCGCCATCGTCGGCTTCGCCAAACGGGTGCGAAAGAAACTCGACGAGACGCTGCCGCCCAAGGCGGGCGAGGCTGACAAAGCCGCCCGCAGCGTCGCCCAGATGCGCGACAACCTCGACATCATCGTCCATGAAAGCGAGCGCCTCAGCCTGTTGATCGACGGCGTGCTCGACAGCGCCCAACTCGACGCGGGGCAAGTGGAGTGGCAGCACTGCACCTTGGACCCCACCCAACTCCTCGAACGGGCGCTGGCAATCGGCGCCCCGCTGGCCGCCGAGAAAGACCTGGCGCTCTCCGGCACAGCCGACCCCGCGCTTCCCCTCATCAGCGGCGACGAAAACCGCCTACTCCAGGCGTTCCACAACCTGATCTCCAACGCCGTCAAATTCACCCCGCACGGCGCCATTCATTTGGGCGCGACCCGCGCTCATGGATGCGTGGTGTTTTCCGTCGCGGATAGTGGAATCGGCATCGCCGAAGAAAACCAGCACAGCATTTTCCAGCGCTTCCACCAGATCGGCGACACCCTCACCGCCAAACCGCAAGGCACCGGCTTAGGCCTGTCGATCTGCAAACAGATCGTCGAACACCACGGCGGGAAAATCTGGGTGGAATCGCAACCGGGTCGGGGCAGCACCTTTTATTTTTCCATCCCGTGTACCAACCGTATGCGGAATAATGAAGGCGCCCTCGCCACCTAAAATTCCCAGCGGGTTGCAAAGTTCTTACAGCTATCGCGCTAATGCACGCTAAAATGATGACGATTGCTTCAACGAGTTGCAAAGTGAAGGCCATTCGCACCACCATACCCCCCCCTCCTGAACAATTTCAGCGCCTGCAACAAATGGCTGAGCAGCATGGTCTTTCCTTGGCTGGGATCGTTCGCCAAGCGACCAACGGGTTTCTTGGACGCACGAAAAAGCGGGGACAATTCCGTCCGCTTGCCTCCGCCGAAAAGGACGAAGGCTGATGTACACCCGCTACCAGAGCGGCTACATTGCCCACTTGCTGTCTCTCGACGGTGTCGCCGAAGAAGCCCTGACCCAGACCATTGCCGGCGCCAGGGTCGACATGAATCCGCATCAAGTGGATGCAGCCCTATTCGCGCTTGCCTCGCCACTTTCCAACGGGGTGATTCTCGCGGATGAAGTGGGCCTGGGAAAAACCATCGAAGCCAGCCTGGTTCTGGCTCAGAAATGGGCCGAGCGCAAGCGCCGCCTGTTATTGATTGTTCCTGCCACCTTGCGCAAGCAATGGAGCCAGGAACTGGTCGAAAAATTCTCCCTACCTTCAAGAATTCTGGAAGCCCGCAACTTCAAGGAAGCCCAAGCCAACGGCGCGGCCAACCCGTTCTTGACCGAAACCGCCCTCGGCGAATCTGCCGTGGTGATCTGCTCTTACGAATTCGCCTCGCGTAAGCAAACCGAACTGACCGCTGTACCCTGGGATCTCGTGGTGTTCGACGAAGCCCATAAGTTGCGCAACTTTTATCGCGGCGAAAGCGCCAAGATCGCCAGCCGTCTCGATGCCGCACTCAAGGGCCGTCCGAAACTTTTACTCTCGGCCACGCCGCTGCAAAACAACCTGCAAGAACTCTATGGCCTGGTCGCCATTATCGACCCGCATTTCTTCGGCAACCTTGATGCCTTCAAGGCGCGCTATTGCCGCCCGAAACTGGAAGTCGCCGAATTCGAGCATCTGCGCGACCGCCTCAAAACCATCTGCAAACGCACCCTGCGCCGCCAGGTTCAGGAAACCGGCGGTATCAAATTCACCCGCCGCTATTCAATGACCGAGGATTTCCGCCCGGCAGCGGACGAACTCGAACTCTATCGCCAGGTCTCCGAATACCTCCAAGACGACAACATCCTGTCGATCAAACCCGGCGCCCGGCACTTGGTGACGTTGGTTATCCGCAAGATACTGGCTTCGTCCTCCTTCGCCATCCAGGGCACGCTGACCACGATGATTGAGCGCCTGGAGAAGAAACTGCCGCTGGCCGACGCGCTGGACGATTACGACGCCATCGCCGACCTGACGGATGAGGAAGGCATCGACGAGGATGACATCGTCGATCCCGCCGCCCTGGCCGCAGAAGTGGGTCAACTGAAGAACTTCCGCGCCCTGGCCGAACAGATTGCCCGCGATGCCAAGGCCGACGCCTTGCTGCGCGTAATCGGCAAAGCCTTCGACTTTGCCGAGCGCCTGGGCGGCCAGCGCAAGGCCGTCATCTTCACCGAATCGGTACGCACCCAATCCAATCTCAAGCAACTCCTTGAGAACAACGGTCACGCCGGCAAAATCGCCATCCTCAACGGCAGCAATGGAGACCCGGATTCAAAGGCCATCCTCAAGAACTGGCTGAAACAGCACGAAGGCAGCGGGCGCATTTCCGGCGCCAAATCGGCAGACATGAAAGCCGCACTGGTTGACCATTTTCGCGATGCAGCGGAAATCCTCATCTGCACCGAAGCCGGCGCCGAGGGTATCAACCTCCAGTTCTGCTCCCTGTTAATCAACTACGACCTGCCCTGGAACCCGCAACGGGTTGAGCAGCGTATCGGTCGCGTACATCGCTACGGTCAAAAGCACGATGTCGTGGTGGTCAATTTCATCAACAAAGGGAACCGGGCCGACGAACGGGTATTCGAGTTGCTCAGCGAGAAATTCCAGTTGTTCGAAGGGGTCTTCGGCGCCTCCGACGAGATACTCGGCAGCATCGAATCCGGCATGGATATCGAGCGCCATATTCACGACATCTACCAGCGCTGCCGCGACGATGCCCAGATCGACGCCGAATTCGACCAGCTCCAAGCCGCCTTTAAAACAGAGCTGGAAGCCCGTACTCAGGAAACCCGGCGCTCGGTGCTGGAAAATCTCGACGTCGATGTCGTCAAGCACCTCAACCTGACCAAGGACAAGACCGAACAGCACCTCAACGACTACCAGGAAAAGCTGTTCCTGCTCGCCCGCATGATGCTCCCCGAGGCGCAGTTCGACGCCCACCGTTTCCTGCACGAAGGCCACTGGCACAACGTGCGCTGGCAGGAAGCCGAGAGTGCCAACGCCCGTTTCCTGCGCCCCAACGAGGGACTGGGGGCCGAACTGATCGCAAAGGCGAAGGCTTCCCTGAGCGCACTCCCGGTCGCCACCCTTGAATTCGATCTGGAGCATACCCACACCGGCCAGCACTCCTGGCTGCAAAAATTTGCCGGTCAAGCGGGCGAACTGCTGGTCGAAAAACTCACCCTCACTACCGCCCGGCGCCGCGTCGAACACCTGCTGGTGGCCGCCCGCAGCGACAGCGGCGCAGCGCTCGATAGCGCGTCCGCCGAACGCCTGCTCACGCTGCCTGCCCGCATTGTAGATGCGAATTCATTCGCACCTGCCAATTCAACGATGCGAATAAATTCGCACCTACAACCAAGCACGAACGAGCGTAACGAACAACTTGATGAAACAGCACTCGCCCAACAACTGGCGCAACAGGAGAGCCAGAAACTCGAAGCCGCGCTGCTGCTGAATGAACGCTACTTCACCGAAGAAACCGAAAAACTCGACGACTGGGCAGAAGACCGACGTATCGCCCTCGACATCCGTATCAAGCAACTCGATCAGGAAATCAAGGAAGCCCGCAAGGCGGCCCGGCAACTGCCTTCGCTCCAGGAAAAGCTGGCGGCCAAGCGTGCGCTCAAGCAACTCGAACAAAACCGCGACCGCTTGATGCTCGACTATCACGAAGAAAAAAAGCGCATCGATGCGGAGGAGGATCGCCTGCTCACCGAAATCGAAGCGGCGCTGCAAGTTACGCCGCGACGCGAGCGCCTCGTCGCCATCCGCTGGCGCCTGAAAGCCTCATGAGGGAAATATCATGATCGACACCACCGACCTCGTGCGCGAACTCATCTACCAGATCCGACTAGGCGAAGATTCCGCCTACGAATTCAAAAGCGTCACCCTCAAGGGTAACAAAGTCGACCAGCCAGGCCGCGACAGCGTCGCCGACGAACTCGCCGCCTTCGCCAATGCCGGCGGCGGCATCCTGGTGCTGGGCGTTGCCGACAAGACACGGGAACTCGAAGGTATTGCCCTGGCCGACCTTGATATTGTGGATCAATGGTTGACCAACATCGCCAGCCACGCCGTTGACCCGCCTCTGCCTATCGAAACCCGGCTGGTGGAAATCCCCAATCGCCAGGGCGAGGCCCTGCCGGTCATCTGGGTGCGCGTCGCCAAGAGCGTCTTTGTTCATCGCAGCCCACACGGCTATTTCCACCGGGTCGGCTCCAGCAAGCGGGAAATGTCGCCGGAGTTACTGGCCCGGATGTTCCAGCAGCGCAGCATGGTGCGCCTGATCCGCTTCGACGAACAACTCGTGCCCCAGGCCGGACTGGACGCCATCGCCCCGGAACTCAAGGCCCGCTTCCTGCGCGGCGACCTGCCCGAACGCAGCCAGTTGCAAAAGCTCTACCTCACCGCCGCAGACGAAAGCGGCGCGCAGCATCTCACCGTCAGCGGCGTGCTGCTGCTCACCACCCGCCCGGCGGACTACCTTTCATCCGCCTACGTCCAGTGCGTTGCCTATTCCGGCAGTGAGCGCAATGCCGAATTCCAGGTGGACGCTCAAGACTGCGACGGCCCGGTGGATCAACAAATTCGCCACGCCTTCAACTTCGTCAAACGCAACATGCGGGTTGAAGCCGTCAAGCGTCCCGGTCGCATCGACATTCCGCAGTATGACCTCGCCGCCGTCTTCGAAGCCATCGTCAATGCCGTCGCCCACCGCGACTATTCCCTGCACGGCGCGCGCATCCGCCTGCACCTGTTCGCCGACCGGCTGGAACTTTCCACCCCCGGCGGCCTGCCCAACAGCCTCACCGTGGACAGCATGGAAGCCAACAGCATCACCCGCAACGAAACCCTGGTGAACCTGCTCTCCCGCTACTACCCGGCCGACCCGGTCAGCAAACGGCAAAACCTCATCGAGCGGCGCGGCGAAGGCGTGCCCACCATCCTGGCCGCCAGCGAACGGCTATCGCTGCGCCGCCCGCTTTACGAGCAAATCGACCATACCGAACTCAAGCTCACCCTCTACGCCGCCAGCCGCGAGAAAAACGGCCTGCTGGCGCAGTTCGAGGCCGAATAATCGCGGCGTCATCCCGGAGGAAACGATGCAAAAACACGCTGCCCTGCAATTACTCGCCCAACACAAAGCCGAACTGGTGCGGCAATTCGGCATTACCGACCTGGCCCTGTTCGGCTCCACCGCGCGCGATGAAGCACAGGACGACAGCGACATCGACGTGATGGTAAGTTTTGACGGGCGCTCCACCGCCAAACGTTATTTCGGGGTGCTGTTCTATCTGGAGGATTTGCTGGGCTGCCCGGTTGATCTGGTTCAGGAAGGCGTCATCCGCCCTGAATTGAAACCCTATATCGAAAAGGATCTGATCCATGTCTGAGCCGATGCAAAGAGAATGGCGGTTTTATATTTCCGACATGATCGGCTTTGCCGAAAAAATCGTTGCCTACACCGATGGCATGGATCAAGAGCAATTCGTGGCCAGCGGCCTCAATTACGATGCCACCCTGCATAACCTGATACTGGTGGGCGAAGCCGCAACCCATGTCCCGGAGCACGTCCGGGACTTTGCCGACGACATCGCCTGGCGACAGCTCATCGGCACGCGCAACCGGTTGATACACGGCTATCTGGGCATTAAGAACGAAGTCGTCTGGGACATCATCCAGAACGAAATCCCACCCTTGCTCGAACAACTTCGGGCATTGAAAACGGCGGCGGACGAACACCGCATCGCCTGAATCTCAACCCACACCATGACCACTACTCCCAAGACCAAACTCGAACTCACCTGGCCCGGCAAGCAAAACCGTCCGCGCCTGGAACCGCGCATCCTGCTCGAAAACAAGGCGCTCTCCTGCCGCGCCGCGCAGCCCGCCGCCGAAAAATCGTTGTTGGGCATTCTCACCCAAAAAGTATGAGGAACTACTGCCTGATAACCGTATCTGGTTTGGGGCAGACGGAAATAGCCGCCCATCTGTAAAACGATTTTTATCCGAAGTCGCCGCAGGAGTGCTTGCTCAATCCGTTTGGCTTCACGAAGAGGTTGGACACAATCAAGATGCCAGCAGAGAAATCCGGGCACTGTTTCCCGACGATGCCTTTGGAACACCAAAGCCTGAAAAGCTGATTCACCGCGTTATTTTTCTTGCCACCAACCCCGGCGATCTCGTCCTCGACTCCTTCGCCGGTTCCGGCACCACCGGGGCGGTGGCGCACAAGATGGGGCGGCGCTGGATCATGGTCGAACTGGGCGAGCATTGCCACACCCACATTGTGCCGCGCCTGAAAAAGGTCATCGCCGGCAACGATCCCGGCGGCATTACCAAGACGGTCAATTGGCGCGGTGGCGGCGGTTTCCGCTATTACCGCCTGGCACCCTCGCTGCTCAAGAAGGACAAATGGGGCCACTGGGTCATCAACCCGGAATACAACGGCGAAATGCTCTCGGAGGCCATGTGCAAGCTGATGGGTTTCAGCTACGCCCCCAGCCAATCGCTGTTCTGGCAGCACGGCCACAGCACCGAAACCGATTTCATCTATGTCACCACCGGCAGTCTCAGTCACGACCAGTTGCGCGTCATCAGCGAGGAAGTCGGCAACGAACGTTCGCTGCTGATCTGCTGCAAGGCCTTCATGGCCGACGTTAGCGCCTTCCCCAACCTGACCTTGAAAAAAATCCCCAAGACCGTGCTGCACAAGTGTCACTGGGACCATGACGACTACAGCTTTTCCATCGACGTGCTGGCCGAGCCGGAAGCGGTTCCTGAATGGGAGGAAGAAAATGAGGATGCGTAGGTGCGAATTCATTCGCACGCATTGGCCGCATTGTGCACATTGTGCGAATAAATTCGCACCTACGATGATGTGCCCGGCACGGGGGGATAGGCATGAATGAGGCTATCGACGGCGTCCGGGCCGCGCAGCAAATTGCCGCCCGCCTTTCCCTGCGCGCCCCCCAACACGAATCCCTGGACATCCTGGCCGACTTGCTGGAACGCTTGAAGCTCGACAAGGATGCCGACCTGCAACACTGGTTGACGGTCATCCGCGCCCAATATCCGACGGTGGAGAAATTCGAGCGCAATTTCCCGACCCTGTGCTTCGCGCTGGCGACCGGCGTCGGCAAGACGCGGCTGATGGGCGCGATCATTGCCTGGCTGTTCATCACCGGGCGTAGCCGCCACTTCTTTGTGCTCGCCCCCAACCTGACCATTTACGAGAAGCTCAAGAGCGATTTCACGCTGGGCAACCCGAAATACGTTTTTGCCGGCATTCCCGAGCTGGCGCAGATGCCGCCGGTCATCGTCACCGGCGAGGATTACGAGGATGGGCGCGGCGTGCGCCTGGATTTTGCGGTGCCGGCGACCTTGACCGGGGATATGTTCGGCGCCGACTCGGCACCCCATATCAATATCTTTAACATCTCCAAGATCAATGCCCGCGACAACAAGAAGGGCGCGGCCAAGTCCGGTATGGCGCGGGTGCGCCGCTATCAGGAATATCTGGGCGAGTCCTACTTCGAGTACCTGGCCACGCTGCCCGATCTGGTGGTGTTGATGGACGAAGCGCACCGTTACTACGCCAGCGCCGGGGCCAAGGCGATCAACGACTTGCGACCGGTGCTGGGCATCGAACTGACGGCGACGCCCAAGACGGTGGGCGCCAATCCGCGCCAGTTCGCCAACATCGTTTATCACTACCCGCTGTCTCGCGCCTTGACGGATGGCTATGTGAAAATTCCGGCGGTGGCGACCCGCAAGGATTTCCGCGCCGACCTGTATAGCCCCGAGCGGCTGGAAGAAATCAAGCTGGAGGACGGCATCCACCACCACGAATACGTCAAGGTGGAACTGGAGAACTACGCCCGCAGCTTCGACCAGCCGGTGGTCAAGCCTTTCATGCTGGTGGTGGCGCAGGATACGGCGCATGCCTCGGCGCTGAAGGCCAAAATCGAATCCGACGGCTTCTTCAGCGGCCATTACCAGGGCCGGGTCATCGAGGTGCATTCCAACCAGTCCGGCGAGGAATCCGACGAGGCCATGGCGCGCCTGCTGGCGGTGGAACACGACGAAAAGACCGAGGTGGTGATCCACGTCAACAAGCTGAAGGAAGGCTGGGACGTGACCAATTTGTACACCATCGTTCCCTTGCGCGCTTCGGCTTCGGAAATCCTCACCGAGCAAACCATCGGCAGGGGATTGCGCCTGCCCTTCGGCAAACGCACCGGCGTGGAGGCGGTGGATCGGCTGTGCATCATCGCCCACGACCGTTTTCAGGAAATCGTCGATCGCGCCAACGATCCTGAGTCGATCATCAAGAAAACCGTCTACATCGGTGCCACGGACGATGCCGAGGTGCCGGACAAGCAGCCGCAGCTACTCAACACCGGCTCGCTGGTCGAGATTCTCTGCACCGGCCATCAGCCGGAACAGAACGGGAAAACGATCACGGAAGGCGTCGCCGGGCAAGCGCCCGCCAAGCCCGTTACGCCGGAAGAATCCCGCTTGGCGGAGTTGGCCTTCCGCGCCGTGCAGCAGGAGGCCGGCACCCTGCCTTCCAGCAAGGCCTTGAGCGATGACGAAGTCCAGCAGCGGCTGGTCGCCAAGGTTCGGCGCTGGGCCGAGGAAGCCGCCCCGCCCCAAGCCAGCCTGCCGGGGATGACGACCGAGAAAACCACGAGTCCCGAAGCGCTGATTTCGCAGGTGGTGCGCAACGTAACGGAACGTCTCATCGAGTTGACCATCGACGTGCCGCAGATCGTCGTCCTGCCGACACGGGAAGTGAATTACCGCTTTCAGGAATTCACCCTGGAAGGTCTGGAAAAGATCAACTTCCAGCCGGTCAGCCAGGAGTTGCTGTTGCTGCATCTGGAAGATAACCAGCAAGCTCGCATTCAGTGGGAAGGTTCCGATGTTCACGAAACCCGCCCCGAGGATTACATCGTCCGCCAGTTGATGAATCAGGATGCCATCGACTACGACGAACACGCCGATCTGCTCTATGGACTGGCCGGACAAATGGTTGCCCGTTTGCAAAGCCACTTGGGCGGCGATGCGGAAAAGCTTGAAAACGTGCTGATCTACTGGCAGCGGCAACTCGGCGAGTTTGTCTGGGCGCAGATGCAACAACATGTCTGGGTGACGCCCACGGATTACATCGGCAAGGTTACTCAGGGATTCGACGTGCTCAAGCCCGCCAGTTTTATCCTGGCGGCCGGCGAGCAGCCTCGCGATTTCCGTGCGCCTATCGCGGACAAGCGCCTGATTCGCCAGATGGTGTTCAAGGGATTCGGGAAATGCTGCTACCCCTATCAGAAATTCCAGTCCGTGGAAGGCGAATGGCGTCTGGCGCAGGTGCTGGAAGACGACCTTGAAGTATTGAAATGGATGAAGCCCGCGCCGGGACAGTTCCGCATCGAGTATCTGAGCGGCAAAAACTACGAGCCGGATTTCGTCGTGGAAACCGCCCAGGCCTGCCTGCTCATCGAACCCAAACGAGCCGATCAGATGACGCTGGATGAAGTAAGGGACAAGGCGCGGGCGGCAGTGCGTTGGTGCGGCTACGCCAATCAACATGCTGCCGAAATCGGCGGAAAAATATGGCATTACCTGCTGATCCCGGATACCAACATTCTGCTCGGGCGCAGCGTGGCAGCCTTGCAAGCGGAATTTGAATATCTTGGGTAACTACCCGGCAACGCCTGTTGGCGGGGCCATCCAAGGCAGCATTAAAAGCTGCCCATGGCTATCCTTAGCCAGGAAGTAACGCTGATCGACAAGGGGCTGGCAGCAGCACATACTAAAGGGCACTTCTATAAATTCCCGCCTTTCTGGATAATCTGAATTATCGGTACAGCCACCTGTGACCACGCCATGCAAAACAGCCTGTTTGACCTACAGAATCGCTATGCCAGTCTCTCTGAGGCAGGCGACCCGCTGGAGCGGCTCAACGCCGTGATCGACTGGGAGATATTCCGCCCCATTCTTGGGCGGATTGATGCCAAGGAACGCAAAAGCGCTGCGGG
>JAGXQV010000146.1 GCA_018336195.1 Sulfuricella sp.
TTGACCGCGATGCGTAGCGGCGGGTAGCCCTCGTCCCGCCACTTCCGGCCTTGGGCGCAGGCGGTTTGCAGCACCCATTCGCCGATGGACACGATGAGGTTGCTTTCCTCGGCAATCGGGATGAAGCGTCCCGGCGGCACCATGCCCAACTCGGGGTGGTTCCAGCGGATCAGGGCTTCCATGCCGACGATACGCCCGCTGCGGATATCGATCTGGGGCTGGTAATGGAGCACCAATTCGCCGCGCGCCAGGGCATGGCGCAGGGCGTTTTCCATCTGGATGTTTTCCAGGGCGCGGGCGTTCAAATCGGCGGTATAGAACTGGTAATTGTTCTTGCCCAGTTCCTTGGCGCGATACATGGCGATGTCGGCATTCTTGATAAGTGTCTGGGTATCTTCGCCGTCGTCCGGGTAAAGACTGATGCCGATGCTGCTGGTGACGTGCAGTTCCTGCTGCACCAGGAGGAACGGCTCGGCCAGGGTATCCAGGATTTTCTGGGCGACCACGGCGGCGTCCTCGGCCTTGCCGATGAGCGGCAGGATGATGGTGAATTCGTCGCCGCCCAGGCGCACCACCGTATCGCCCTGGCGGATGCAGTTCTTGAGGCGCTGTGCCACCCCCTTCAGCAATTCGTCGCCGACGTCGTGGCCGAGAGTGTCGTTGATGATCTTGAAGCGGTCCAGGTCGATGAACATCACGCCCATCGTGTGGCCTTCCCGCTTGGCATGGGCGAGCGCCTGTTGCAGGCGGTCGTGGAACAGCACCCGGTTGGGCAGGCCGGTAAGGTTGTCGTGGTAAGCGAGGTGCTTGATCTGCTTTTCCGCCATCTGGGTGGCCAGGACGTGGCGCAGACGCTGCAGGAGCAGCGGCCAGTAGATCGGTTTGGTGATGAAATCGCTGGCACCGGCTTTCATCGCCTTGTCCACCGACTGCTCGTCGTTGAGGCCGGTCACCATGAGCACCGGAATTTGCTCGCAGCCCTCCTGCTGGCGCAGGTGGACGCACGATTCGAAGCCGTCCATCACCGGCATCAGGGCATCCATCAGGACGATGTCGGGCTTGATGTGGGCGGCCAGGTCGAGAGCCTGCATCCCGTTTTCCGCTTGGGCGGTACGGAAACCGTTGCCGCCCAGCACCTTGCAGATCATTTCGCGCATGGCTCGATCGTCGTCGACCACCAGCACCAGGGCATTGTCGGTCAGCAAATGAGGAATTTTGCTCTTGCCGCCAAGGCGTGCGGCAAAGGCCTTGAGTTCCTCGCGAAGCTGCTCGAATTCGTGGAATAGTTCGGCTACGGCATCCTGGGTGGCAGCGTCGACCACACCGGCCCGCGCGGATTTTTCGATTTGCAGGCATAGCCCGGAAAAACGTAGCGCCCCCATGCTGGCGCTGCTCGACTTCATGCGGTGGGCGACTTGCATGGTGCCATCCGAATCGCCGGAAACTGCCATGCTCCGCAAAGCTTGCAGGAGTTGAGGGGTTTCGTCGAGGAAGATATCGAGGATGTCGGCAAATTCGTCCCCGACCAGATTCAACAACTCTTCCGCCGCCTGGAGGTTCAGGGTGACGGCCACCTTGGCAGCCTGCTCGCCGACAACGGGTTCGGCAGCAGCAGCCAGCGTCCCTTCCAGCCAGCGTTCCAGCACCACGCGCAATTCATCCATGACCACCGGCTTGGACAGGTAATCATCCATGCCCGCGACGATGCAATTCTCCCGGTCGCCCTGCATGGCATTGGCGGTCATGGCGACGATTGGGGTATGGCGGCCGGTACCCTGTTCTTTTTCGCGGATCACCTGGGTGGCCTGGAAGCCATCCATCACCGGCATCTGGCAGTCCATCAGCACCAGGTCGTAGTCGGCCTGGGCAAGTTTTTCCAGCGCCTTGGCACCATTGTCCGCGATATCCGCCTGATACCCCAGGCGAGCCAGTTGGGCGAGGGTCAGCTTCTGGTTGATCGGGCTGTCTTCCACTACCAGCAGGCGACTTGCGGTAGCTTCACCCTGCTGCGGAACGGCGACGGAGGCAGGGTCGACCACCTCGGCAGGCATACCGGGCGGGGTGGCCTGTAGCACAGGCGCGCTCTGGACATCTTCGATAGCCTTCAGCAGCAGGGATTTACGCACCGGCTTCACCAGGTAGGTGGCAAACCCTTCGGTGATTGCCCGGTTGCGCAAACCCGGCTGATCGAAAGCCGTCAGCATGATGAGGCGGGGCATCACCGTCATTTCGCGGCGCATCGCGGTATGCAGGGCAAAACCGTCCGCGCCGGGCATCATCAGGTCGACGACGGCAATGTCGTAAGGCAGGTTGTCGCGCTGCGAGATGCGCAATAGTTCGAGCGCCTGGATGGCATCGCCTGCCTGGCGGCACGACATTCCGGAAGTGGCCAGGTAACGGGCGACGATTTCGCGGCTGGTTTCGTCGTCGTCGACCACCAGCACCCGGATTCCCTGGTGGGCGGGCGGCGCTTCAGTACGCGATGCCTGGAGCGTCTTGAAGGGTAGCTTGAACCAGAACGTCGAGCCCTTGCCTTCTTCGCTGTCCACCCCGATTTCGCCACCCATCAGTTCCACCAAGCGCTTGCAGATCGCCAGGCCGAGGCCGGTCCCCCCGTATTTGCGGGTGGTCGAGCCGTCCGCCTGGACAAAGGGCTGGAACAGGCGTGCCAGCGCGTCGGGCGGGATACCGATGCCGCTGTCGATCACTTCGAAGCGCACCACGCTGAAGTCGTCGGTGCGCGAACTGAGAGTGGCCTGCACCACCACCTTTCCCTGTTCGCAAAATTTGACGGCGTTGCCGAGCAGGTTGAGCAGCACTTGGCGCAGCCGTCCGGGGTCGCCGAGCAGCGGCGCGGGTATCTCCGGGGCGACGAAGGAAATCAACTGGAGCTTCTTTTCGTGGGCGCGCGGGGCCATCAGTTCGGCGGCGCTTTCGACGATTTCGAGAGGGGCGAATTCGATCGCCTCGGCAACCATCTTGCCGGCATCCATCTTGGAGAAATCGAGGATGTCGTTGATGATGTCCATCAGCGAATTGGCGGAGGTATGGACGATGCGCGCGTAGTCCTTCTGTTCCTGAGTGAGATCGGTGAAGGATAGCAGTTCGCTCATGCCGATAATGGCATTCATCGGGGTGCGGATTTCATGGCTCATGGTGGCGATGAATTCCGATTTCAGGCGCGAGGCTTCCTGCGCCTCGCTGTAGGCGTTGCTCAGTTCTTCGAGCATCTGCTTGCGCTGCGAAATGTCCTGGATCTGGTACACGAAATACAGAGGGTCGTGCTGCGCGTCATGAAGCATCGCGGCATTCAGGAGCGCCCAGCCGAGATAACCGTCCTTGTGCAGGTAGCGAATTTCCAGATTGAAATTGTCGATTTGTCCGACCAGCGCCTGGATCGCCAGGGCAGAATGGGCTTCAAGGTCTTCGGAATCGAGGAATTCCTGGATCAGGATGCCGGTCAGTTCGTCGGGCGGGTAGCCGAGCATCTCGGACAAGCGGTTGTTGACCTGCAACAGTTCGCCATCCACGCCGACCAGAGCCATCCCGATGGGCGCCGAATCGAAGGTGCTGCGGAACCGCTCGTTGCTGGCCTGCAGCGATTCTTCCATGGCCTTGCGCTGGGTAATGTCGGTACGCACCGAAATGTATTGCTGGATCGCCCCGTTTTCGTCGCGTAACGGCACCACGGTGGAAGACACCCAATAAAAGGTGCCGTCCTTGCGGCGGTTCTTGACCTCGCCATGCCAAACATGGCCCGCGGTGATGGTCGCCCAAAACCCCTTGAAAAACTCCTTGGGGTGATAACCCGAATTGATGAGACGATGATCCTGCCCCAGCAACTCTTCCGCAGAATACTTCGAGGTCTCGCAGAACTTGGCGTTGACGAACACGATCTTGCCCTGCGGGTCGGTAATGCTGACGATGGCGTGCTCGTCGAGCGCCAGTTTGAGATCTTCCAGGGTGTGCATGGCCTTGATGTTTTCGGCATACGACATCACCAGGTTGGTATTGAGTTCTTCGAGAGCCTGGGTGCGCTCCTGCACCCGTTCCTCCAGTTCGTCGCGCACCTTGATAAGCGATTGTTCGGAAGCGCTCGCCTGCGCGAAAAGCTGTTCGAGACGGTCGGCCATATGGTTGAAACTGGCCGCCACCTGGGCCATTTCGTCGGTGCTGTCCAACACCACCCGCCCCGCCAGATCGCCGGCGGCGAGCCGTTCCGAGACACTGCGCAACATCCTGATGGAATCGATGATGGCCAGATAGCCGCCGATGAAAAAATACGCCACCAGCAGCAATATCAGCGCGGTGAAACCGAAGGTCACCGACTTGCGGGCGTTGAGGCGCTCCATGCGGGCATCGAGCAATTGCCCAAGGGCTGCCGCAACGGTGTCGTGCAGGCGGAAATTCTCTTCGATGGCCTTGGTGACGTAACCAAAAAACTCGGTGGACTGGAGTTCGATTTCACGGGCGTTGATGAAGCCCTGGCTCACCGAATAGACCACCGAGTGCGCGGACGCCATGCTGACCCGCGTGCTTTTCAGCAGCGGGGCGCGGAGCGCCGCATTCGCCGCCACTGCCCGATTGATATTGGTGTCCAGCGCTTCGGAGGACGACTTGACCAGTCCGATCAGGACGATAAGACGGGTCTTTTCTTCGGTGTTCAGCGTCTTGCGCGCCGCGATCCCGCTCCCCAGCGCGCGAATCTGGCCCATGCTTTCCACCAGTTCGGGCAATTCGACCGCGACGGCCTGCGCGAGGTAATGGCTGTCGATTTCCGAATCCAGGGTGAGATTGAAATTGTCCGCGACATTGATCTGCAAAGACCTCAGTTGGCCGATCAGCTCGGTATGCAGGACATAGCTGGTGAGGGCATCCGCCCCTTGCAGACGCAGCTCCAGATCGTCCCACTGAATTTTCCATCCCTGCCATTTGGTTGCGGCAACCAGCTTGCCGCCGAGACGCCGGTCAAGCTCGTCGACCGCCTTCACCGTTTCATCAACTTGGTTGCGCTTGGCGGCGAGAGCGCTCTTGAAGGACTGGTCGCCACTCAGGTAGGCGGTAGACATGCCGCGCACCTGCTGGAGGTTCTCCAGGACCAGGCGCAAGGTTTTGACGTATTCGACGCCTTGCTGCTCCTTGCGGGTAAACTCGATGCCGCTGTCGATGCCGGGCAGAATCAGCGCCAGGCCGATGCCCAGAATCGCCGCGATCAGGATGGCCGCAAAGAAAAACTTGTGCGGATACTTGAGCCGATTGGCGAGATAGATCGCGGGGTGGAAAAGCCCTTTCATCTAGGTGGAAGCCGCAGGGGATAAGTCAGGGTTGGCGTCTTTCAAGGACGGAATTCTGGTCAACTGGCCTTGATGAGCGTGCCGACGCCTTCGTCGGTAAGAATTTCCAGCAACAAGGCATGTTCCACCCGCCCGTCGATGATGTGCACACTTTTCACGCCGCTGCGCGCGGCGTCCAGCGCCGAACCGATTTTCGGCAACATTCCTCCAGACAGGGTGCCATCCTCGACCATCGCGTCAATCTGCTTGGGCGTGATGCCGGTAATCAGCTTGCCGTCCTTGTCCAGCACCCCGGAGGTGTTGGTCAGCAGCACCAGTTTTTCCGCCTTCAGGACTTCGGCGATCTTGCCGGCCACCACGTCGGCATTGATATTATAGGTCTCGCCGTCGCGTCCAACGCCGATGGGCGCAATCACCGGGATAAACGCCCCGGAATCGAGGAGGCCGATCAACGACGGGTCGATCTGGGTGATTTCCCCGACCTGACCGATGTCGATCATGTCCTCGGGGTTGTCCTTGTTGGCCATCAACAGCTTGCGGGCGCGGATGAAGGAGCCGTCCTTGCCGGTCAGCCCGACCGCCTTGCCGCCGTGCTGGTTGATAAGGTTGACGATTTCCTTGTTGACCTGGCCACCCAGCACCATTTCCACCACTTCCATGGTTTCCGCGTCGGTGACGCGCATCCCCTGAATAAACTTACCTTCCTTGCCGACCCGTGCCAGCAGGGTCTCGATTTGCGGGCCGCCGCCATGCACCACTACCGGATTCATGCCGACCAGCTTGAGCAGCACCACGTCACGGGCGAAACATTGCTTGAGGTTTTCGTCGGTCATGGCGTTACCGCCGTATTTAATGACGATGGTCTTGCCGTGAAAACGCCGGATATAGGGCAGGGCTTCGGCGAGAGTGGCGGCCTTCTGGCGCGCAGTGGTTTGATTGATCGGCATGGAGTCGTTCCTTACGTTCTACGGAATAAAAAGGGGCAGCCGCGATTTTACACAATCCAGGGAGAAAATCAGGCAAATCCGATAGATGGCATCTAGGCCCGGATGAAATAAATTGCCGGGCTGCTATACTGAACACTGGAGGGATACCAAAATGTTAGGTATGGTTTCAAGCCTTTATGGCAATGCTTACAACCAGTACGGTGCGTTGAATACACTGGCGGGTATGGGGCAGCTTTCCTCCATCGGGAGCGGTAGTTCGGTAACGGCGTTAAACCGGCAGGAGTCCAGTTACCAGGTAAAATTGTCCGCCTACGGAAAACTCCAGTCGTCGCTGGATACCTTCAAAACGGCTTTGAGCAATTTCAAGACCGCGCAGGATACCGCTCCCTTCAAAGCCGCGTCAGGCACCGCTGCCACCCTCTCCGCCAAGGCGTCGAAAGATGTCGCCAATGCTGGTAGTTACAGCATCAACGTTTCCCAACTGGCAAAAGCACAAACCCTGGCGAGCAACACGGTAACAGACAAGGATTCGACTATCGTCGGCACCGGCAGCATCAACATCCAGATCGGTGCCTACAACGGCGTCGGCAACACCTTTACGCCTTCCGACAACAGCGGCGGCAAGACCATTTCGATCTCGGCAGGCAACGGCACCCTGAGCGGCATCGCCAATGCCATCAATGCTGCGGATGCAGGCGTCAAGGCCAGCGTCGTGCAGGTCAGCGGCGGCTATCAATTGTCCCTTGCCAGCACCAAGACCGGCACCGATAACACCATCAAGCTCACCGCCAGCGACAACGACAACAGCGATAGCGACTTGGCCGGGCTGTCCGCCCTGGCTTACGACCCCACCAAGGGGCCGAGCGGCTATACCAAGAATCTCAGCGAAACAACAGCGGCGCAGAATGCCCAACTGACCGTCAACGGCGCCGCCGTCGTCAGCCAGTCAAACAGCGTTACCTCGGCGGTTAGCGGCGTCACGCTGGATTTGAACACGACGGGAACCAGTAACGTTACGGTGAGCAGGGATGCCGCGGCTTTTGCCAGTTCGGCACAAAAGCTCGTCGACGCCTACAACGCCCTGCAAAAGAGTGTTGGTGAACTCAGCACCGGCTACGCCGCGCCGTTGGGAAGCGACGCGCTCCTCGCCCGGGTCGGAGGCGACATCGGCAATACCCTGGCGCAAGCTTCGTATGGCTATGGAAACGACCAGATCGGACTCGCGAATATCGGAATAACCAAGCAATCCGACGGAACCCTGGCGCTCGACAAAACCAAGCTGCAAAGCGCTTTCGCCGCCAACCCGGACAATGCCGCCAAATTGCTTGCCAATACAGCCGACCAGTTGTCGGCTACGGCTGCGCGCGACAACAGTTCCACCAGCCAACTGCAATACACCACCCGCACGCTGAACAAAGCCCTGCAAAGCGTGCAAACCCGCAAAGCCTTGCTGCAGGATTACACCTCGCAAAACTACTTTGGCCTGCCCACGCAGCCGCCGCTTTCCAGCTATATCCCCAAATCCAACGCCACCGCGCAAGCGGGGCGTTACACTCAGATTTCCAGCCTGTTCTAGGTTACAACCCCAAGCGCTGCCAGATGGTGTTGGCCGCCCCGGCTTGGTTCAACGTATAAAAATGCAGCCCGGGCGCGCCGTGGCGCAACAGGCGTTCGCATAAATCCGTCACCACATCCAGCCCGAAGCTGCGGATCGAATCGATATCGTCCGCGTAGCCCTGCAATTTCAAACGCAGCCAGCGAGGAATCTCTGCCCCGCAGGCATCGGAAAAACGCGCCAGTTGCGAGAAATTGGAAATCGGCATGATCCCCGGCACGATGGGAACGGTCACTCCCATGCGGGCACATTCGTCGCAGAAATTGAAATAGGCGTCCGCATTGTAGAAATACTGGGTAATCGCGGCGTTCGCGCCGGCATCCACCTTGCGCTTGAAGTTGACCAGATCGGCCTGCGCCGACACGGCCTGGGGATGGAATTCCGGGTAGGCCGCCACCTCGATGTGGAACCAATCGCCGGTCTCGGCACGAATGAATTCCACCAACTCGTTGGCATAGCGGAACTCGCCGGCGCATGCCGATCCTGAAGGCAAGTCGCCGCGCAACGCCACTACGTGGCGAATCCCATGGTTCTTGTATTCGTGGAGAATGGCGCGGATATTCTCACGGGTCGAGCCAATGCAGGACAAATGCGGCGCTGCCTTGTAACCATCCGCCTGGATTTCCAGCACGGTTTCCAGGGTGCGGTCGCGGGTCGAGCCGCCGGCCCCGAAGGTCACCGAAAAGAATTCCGGGTTGAGTTGCGCCAATTGCTGGCGTGTGGCGCGCAGTTTTTCCATGCCCTCCGGCGTTTTCGGCGGGAAAAACTCGAAGCTGATAATGGGTTTACTCATAATCGTCCCCCTTGAGAAAAAACGGCGAAGCGTAGGCTTCGCCGCTTGCTGCTTCACTGAGCCGAATCAATAACGGTAATGGTTGGGCTTGTACGGACCTTCCTTGGGTACGCCGATGTAAGAGGCCTGGGTGTCGCTGAGTACGGTCAGGTTCACGCCAATCTTCTTGAGGTGCAGGCGCGCCACTTTTTCGTCGAGGTGCTTGGGCAACACGTAGACCTTGTTTTCGTATTTCTCGACGTTGTTGAACAGTTCGACCTGGGCGATGGTCTGGTTGCTGAACGAGGCCGACATCACGAAGGACGGGTGGCCGGTGGCACAGCCCAGGTTGACCAGGCGGCCTTTGGCGAGAACGATGATTTTCTTGCCGTCCGGGAATACCACATGATCGACCTGCGGCTTGATTTCGTCCCACTGGTATTTTTCCAGCGAGGCGATGTCGATTTCCGAATCGAAGTGGCCGATGTTGCAGACGATGGCTTCGTTCTTCATTTTCGCCATGTGGTCATGGTTGATGACGTGGACATTGCCGGTGCAGGTGACGAAGATGTCGCCGAGGCCGGCTACATCGTCCATGGTGACGACGCGGTAGCCTTCCATCGCGGCCTGCAGCGCGCAGATCGGGTCGATTTCGGTGACCATCACGGTTGCCCCCATGCCGCGGAAGGCTTGCGCACAGCCCTTGCCCACGTCGCCGTAACCCAGCACCACGCAAATCTTGCCGGCGATCATTACGTCGGTGGCGCGCTTGATGCCGTCCAGCAGCGATTCGCGGCAGCCGTAAAGGTTGTCGAACTTGGACTTGGTGACCGAGTCGTTGACGTTGATGGCGGGGAACTTGAGACGGCCTTCTTCGGCCATTTGATAGAGGCGATGCACGCCGGTGGTGGTTTCCTCGGTGACGCCCTTGACGTGCTGGATGCGCTCGGAATACCAGTTGGGGGAAGTCGCCAGCTTGGCCTTGATGGAGGCGAACAGCACCCGCTCTTCTTCGCAGGTCGGCTTGGCGATTACAGAAGGATCGGACTCGGCGCGAGTGCCCAGATGCAGCAGCAGCGTGGCGTCGCCGCCGTCGTCGAGGATCATGTTGGAATACTCGCCGTTCGGCCATTCGAAAATTTGGTGGGTGTAATCCCAGTATTCTTCCAGCGATTCGCCTTTGTAGGCGAAGACGGGGATGCCGTCGGCGGCGATCGCGGAAGCAGCGTGATCCTGGGTCGAATAAATGTTGCACGAAGCCCAGCGCACCTGCGCGCCCAGCGCCGTCAGGGTTTCGATCAGCACAGCGGTCTGGATGGTCATGTGCAGGGAACCGGAAATCCGTGCGCCCTTGAGCGGCTGGGTGGCGGCATATTCCTCGCGCACGGCCATCAAGCCGGGCATTTCCACCTCGGCAATCTGGATTTCCTTGCGTCCCCAGGTGGCCAGGGACATGTCGGCGACTTTAAAGTCGGTAAAGTTTTTGGATTCAGCCACAGCGTTCATATCGAACTCCATACGATGTGGCCGGGGGGATGCTGGTTGAACTCACCTGGGCATCCCGTGCCCGGCACGGGTTAATGACAAGGTGAGCGCAGTTCTTTGGAAAACCGAGCCTGACGGTGGGGAAACCGTTGCAGCGCTCCTCGGATGGGTTGAATTATAACTGAATTCGGTGCCGCGCCGTCAGCCCCGCAGCATCGCCATCACCGGCTGGGTGTCCGGGCGCACGCCACGCCACAACAGGAAGGACTCGGCGGCCTGCTCGACCAGCATTCCCAAGCCATCGGCAACGACCTGCGCCCCCTGCTCACGGGCAAAAGCCATGAACGGCGTTTGCCTGCCGTACATCATGTCGTAAGCCAGTGAGCCGGCAGCAAAAAGCCCGGGAGGAAGCGGCGGCAGTTCGTCGGCAAGACCGCTGGAAGTGGCATTGATAACCGCATCGAAACTGCGTCCCGGCAGGGTATCGTAACTTCCCGCTTCGACCCCGCCGTAAGCGGCGAATTGCGCTTGCAATTCGACCGCCTTGGCGTCCGTGCGATTGACGATGAATACGCTGGCGGGATTCTTTTCCAACAGGGGCAGCAGCACCCCACGCGCCGCGCCGCCGGCCCCCATCAAGAGGATTTTTTTACCCTCAAGAGGACAGCCGAGGTTATGGACAATATCGCGCACCAGGCCGGCGCCGTCGGTGTTGTCACCGAATATTTCAGCGCTTTCACCGAAGTGCAGGGTGTTGACGGCCTGCGCGAGGCGTGCCCGCTCACTGAGGCGGGTGGCCAGTTGCCACGCCTCGACCTTGAACGGCACGGTAACGTTCAGGCCTTTCCCACCTGCACTGCGGAATTCGTCGACACATTCAGCGAAACCGTCGAGCGGTGCAAGCAGTGTTTCGTAGATCAAATCCTGTCCGGTCTGGCGGGCGAAGGCGGCATGGATCAGCGGCGATTTGCTGTGTGATATGGGGTTGCCGACAACGGCGTAGCGATCAGTCATAAAGTTGGATGGTCCGATACGGTAGAATGGGCGGGATTTTACCAAGTTGGAGCAATCTTGAGCGATTACCTTCATCACCAGCAGGCTTTCCTGCCCACCGATGCGGAACGCTACCGCGAAGGCAAAAAGGTTACGCTGGTCAGCGTGGCGGTCAACCTCTCCCTGAGCGTGTTGCAAATCGTCGTCGGTTATTTCGGTAAATCCCAGGCACTGCTTGCGGACGGCATGCACACCTTTTCCGACCTGCTCTCGGATTTCCTGGTGCTATGGGCAAATCGCCACGGCTCAGCGGCGGCCGACGAGCAGCACCCCTATGGCCATCGCCGTATCGAAACGGCGGCCACATTGATCCTCGGCGCGGTCCTGCTCGCTATCGGCGTTACCATGATGTGGAACGGGGTGCAGCGCCTCCAGTCGACGCAGCCTTTCCAGGCCGTGCATGTCGCCACCTTGGTGATTGCGATAATTACCCTGATCAGCAAAGAATCGCTTTATCACTATTTGATGCGTACCGCGAAAAAGCTCAATTCGCAGTTGCTCGCCGCCAACGCCTGGCATACCCGTGCCGACGCGGCTACGTCGCTGGTCGGTGCAATCGGTATCACCGGCAACCTGCTCGGTTTTACGTTCATGGATGCCCTGGCTGCGGTCGCGGTATCCTTCATGATCGCACGGATGGGCTGGAAGTTGGGTTTCGAGGCGCTTTCCGAACTAATCGACACGGGCCTCGATGAGGAACAAGTTGCCGCCATTCGCCAGACCTTGCTCGACACCCCGGGGGTACGTGGCCTCCACGAACTGCGCACCCGCCGCATGGGAGAAAGGGCTCTGGTCGATGCCCACGTTCTAGTCAATCCGCGCATCAGCGTCTCGGAGGGACATTTCATCGCCGAATTCGCGCGGGGACGAGTGCTGAGGCGGCATAACGCCCTGGATGTGATGGTCCATATCGATCCTGAAGACGATTCAACCTTGCCGCTCAATATCAACCTACCGCCGCGCAACGTTTTGCTGGAGCATCTCGGCGGCCACCTGGGCGATGGGCTGACTCGATCAAACGCGATTGTTCTCCATTATCTGGAGGGGCGTGCCGAAGCGGATATTTTTTTTCCCCCGGAATTCAGTACCTCCGCGGAAGAATTTCAGGCCATGAAATTGAAGGTAACGGCGATGCTGAAGGATGACCCCTATTTTTCAGTCATTCATCTGCACAGCACGAGCGCACAATAATGGTGCGCGTCGCGCCATTATTGCACCACAACGGTGCGATAAATTTTATTACAAGGAATTAACCGATTGTGGCAAAATCGATTTTTAGCCGATGCGGGTGGCATGGTAAATGCTAATAAAATCCAGCATTGAATTTCTTCACGGTTTTATTTTTTAGCAACCCAAGTATTTAGGAGAGAAAAAAGATGGCTGTCGCCGACGTTCTGAAACTCATCAAAGATAACGAAGTCAAATTTGTTGACCTGCGCTTTACCGACACCCGCGGCAAGGAACAACACGTCTCCATTCCCGCTCACGTAGTTGACGAAGGCTGGTTCGAAGGCGGTCATGCTTTCGACGGTTCCTCGATTGCCGGCTGGAAAGGCATTCAGGCTTCCGACATGCTGCTGATGCCCGATCCCAGCACCGCCAACCTCGACCCGTTCTTCGACGAGCCGACCATGATTATTTCCTGCGACGTGGTGGAGCCCTCGGACGGCAAGGGTTACGACCGCTGCCCGCGTTCCATCGCCAAGCGCGCCGAAGCCTACATGAAGTCCACCGGTATCGGCGACACCGCCTACTTCGGCCCGGAACCCGAATTCTTCATTTTTGATTCCGTGACTTGGCACTCCGACATGTCCGGCACCTCCGTGAAAATCGAGTCCGAAGAAGCTGCCTGGTCTTCCCGCGAAACCTACGAAGGCGGCAACATGGGCCATCGTCCCGGCGTCAAGGGCGGCTATTTCCCGGTTCCCCCGGTCGATTCCTTCCAGGACATCCGCTCCGCCATGTGTCTGGCTCTGGAAGAGATGGGTGTGCCGGTCGAAGTGCATCACCATGAAGTAGCCACCGCCGGCCAATGCGAAATCGGAACCAAATTCAGCACGCTGGTGCAACGCGCCGACTGGACGCAGATCCTCAAGTACGTGGTGCAAAACGTTGCCCACGCCTACGGCAAGACCGCGACTTTTATGCCTAAGCCTATCGTCGGCGACAATGGTTCCGGCATGCACGTTCATCAGTCGATCTGGAAAGACGGCAAAAACATGTTTGCTGGCAACGGCTACGGCGGGCTGTCCGAAATGGCGCTGTTCTATATCGGCGGCATCATCAAGCACGCCAAGGCATTGAACGCCATCACCAACCCTGGCACCAATTCCTACAAGCGTTTGGTTCCCGGCTTCGAAGCTCCGGTGATGCTGGCCTACTCTGCCAAGAACCGCTCCGCGTCGATCCGCATCCCGCACGTTTCCAACCCCAAGGCGCGCCGCATCGAAACCCGCTTCCCGGATCCTTCCGCCAACCCGTACCTGTGCTTCTCCGCGCTGCTGATGGCTGGTCTGGACGGCATTCAAAACAAGATCCATCCTGGCGATGCAATGGACAAAAATCTGTACGACCTGCCGCCGGAAGAAGAAGCCAACATTCCGAAGGTCTGCCACAGCCTGGAAATGGCCTTGGAAAACCTCGACACGGATCGCGAGTTCCTGACCCGCGGCGGCGTGTTCTCCAGCGACTGGATCGATGCCTTTATCGAACTGAAGAAGGAAGAAGTTACCCGTTTCCGCATGACCACTCATCCGGTCGAGTTCGAAATGTACTACAGCCTGTAATTTAGGCGGGTAGGAAAAATAAAGGGCGGGGAGACCCGCCCTTTTTTATTGCCTGCGTGTTCGGTATGATTCAGCACTATTCAATACTTTGGAGATGGTACCCGCATGTATGTCCGTCTGGGTTTATTGCTTTTCGGCAGCCTCATCGCGCTGAGCGCACATGCCGAAATCTACAAGCATGTCGACGAAGAAGGACGGGTAACCTATTCGAACATTCCCAGCAAGGGTGCCAAGAAACTCAACTTGGACCCGATTCCGGTCAGTCCCGCAGCCAAGCCCAAAGTCAGTGCACCTTCCCCCGCCGGATTCCCCAAAGTGGACTCCGACACCCAGAAAAAACGCGATGATATGCGCCACAAGATTCTGGGGGACGAACTGGCTACCGAAGAAAAATTGCTTACAGAAGCCAAGCAAACCCTAGCAGAGGCCGAAAACACCCAGGCCAGTAGAGATCCCCGCAACTTGCCCCCCAAATTTCTGGAACGTTTGCGTCAATTGAAAGAAAACGTCTCGCTCCACGAAAAGAATATCCTTGCGCTGAAAATCGAGATTGCCAACCTGAAGCGCTGAACGAGCGCTGGCGCATATTTTGCTAAGGCTAATGGCATGGGTACCAACAACATTTCGAAGACCAGCATCCCGGCCGCATTTGTCGGAGCAGAACATCTCTCCACGGCGGTCATTCTCCTCGATAGCAAATTCCGGGTACGTTACGCTAATCCTGCCGCCGAAAATCTTTTCAAGTTCAGCGGCAAACAAATTACCGGCGTCGCACTGCCACAAGCCTTTCTGGATGCCCAAATTCTTTCTCGCGCGGTAGATTTCGCCCAGACCCACCACACCAGCTTTACCGAGCACGAAATCACTTTACCCGATTCTACCGGTCACGCGCTTTCAGTAAGCTGCACCGTCACCCCCCTCGATGTTGGAGAAATTGCGCTGGTCCTGGAGTTTCACCAGATCGACAAGCAAATTAAAATCGCTCGCGAAGAACGGATGCTTCTGCAACAACAGTCCAATCGCGACTTGCTGCGCAACCTGGCCCACGAAATCAAGAACCCGTTGGGAGGGCTACGCGGCGCGGCTCAATTGTTGGAGCGCGAATTGCCGCGAAGCAGCCTGCGCGAGTACACGCAAGTCATCATCAAGGAAGCCGACCGCCTGCAATCGCTGATGGAGCGTCTGCTAACCCCCCATCAACTGCCGCAATTGCAGCCGGTGAATATCCATGAGGTTCTGGAGCGGGTGCGCAGCCTTACCTTGGCGGAAACGCCCCACGGGATCACCATCCGGCGCGATTACGATACCAGCCTGCCGGACTTGGTCGCCGATCCAGAGCAACTCATCCAGGCAGTCCTCAATATCGTGCGTAACGCCGTCCAGGCAATGCACGGCATGGGGGAAATCATATTGCACACCCGTATTGCTCGTCAGGTAACCGTTGTAAAAAAGCGCTTTCGCTTGGCAGTAATGCTGCAGATTATCGACAACGGTCCGGGCATCCCAGAGGACATCCGCGAGAGGATATTCTATCCGCTGGTTTCGGGGCGGGAAGGCGGAAGCGGGATGGGGCTGACGCTGGCACAAACCCTGATCAACCAGCACCAGGGAATCATCGAATGCGACAGCCAGCCAGGGCGTACCTGCTTTACGCTGCTGCTGCCGTTAGTAACTTGAGGTGAACATGAAATCAGTATGGATTGTTGACGATGACCGTTCCATCCGTTGGGTCTTCGAAAAGGCTCTGGCGCGCGAAGGCATTGACTTCAAAATATTTTCTTCTGCCCAGGAAGTGATGGACGCCCTTAAATCCGACACGCCGCAAGTAGTGGTCAGCGACATTCGGATGCCGGGTGCATCGGGTCTGGAATTGCTGCAACAATTGAAGACGCGCCTTCCGGAAGTCCCGGTCATCATCATGACCGCTTACTCCGATCTGGAGAGCGCGGTTTCCGCATTCCAGGGTGGTGCCTTCGAATACTTGCCCAAGCCATTCGACGTGGATCATGCCGTTGAGCTAATCCAGCGCGCGCTCGATGAAAGCCTGAGACAGAACCAAACGGTGGAAACCACCGGCACTGCACCGGAAATTCTTGGACAAGCTCCTTCCATGCAGGAAATCTTCCGTGCCATCGGGCGCTTGTCGCAGTCCCATGTGACGGTGCTGATTACTGGCGAATCGGGCACAGGAAAGGAGTTGGTGGCGCTCGCCCTGCACCGCCACAGCCCCCGAGCCGAGCGGCCTTTCATCGCACTCAACACCGCCGCGATTCCCAAGGATCTGCTCGAATCCGAACTGTTCGGCCATGAGCGAGGGGCCTTCACAGGAGCCCAGGCAATGCGCAGGGGGCGTTTTGAACAGGCGGACGGCGGCACGCTGTTTCTCGATGAAATCGGCGACATGCCGGCCGATTTGCAAACGCGTTTGCTGCGCGTCTTGTCTGACGGACAGTTTTATCGTGTTGGCGGACACCAGCCGATCAAGGTCAATGTGCGCGTCATCGCCGCGACCCACCAAAATCTGGAAGAGCGTGTCAAACAGGGGTTGTTCCGCGAAGACCTGTTCCATCGGCTTAATGTAATCCGCCTACGCCTGCCGCCATTGCGCGAGCGCCGCGAGGACATCCCCTTGCTGGCCCGGTTTTTCCTGAAAAACAGTTCTGCGGAACTCGGTGGCGAAGCCAAGCAGCTTTCCGACAGCGCGCTGAAATACCTCTCTACACTGGAGTGGAGCGGAAATGTCCGGCAACTACAAAATGTTTGTCACTGGCTGACGGTAATGGCTCCCGGGCAGAATATCGAAGTCGGCGATTTGCCTCCCGAACTCCGCGATGATGGCGCTTCGGCACGCCAGCAAGATTGGTCGGAAATGCTCGACCTGGAAGCGGCAAAAAGACTGAACCGCGGGGAAAGCGGAATTATGAACAGCCTTTCCGCGCAGTTCGAGAAGACCCTGATTCTCGGTGCGTTACGCCACACGGGGGGGCGTCGGATTGAAGCCGCCAACCTGCTGGGGCTGGGGCGGAATACGTTAACCCGGAAAATTCAGGAACTGGGACTCGACGAAGTGGCTGAAAATGAATAGTTCAGGCTGCAAAACGCTCCAATAACGTGGCGTTTTTCAGGAGGATGTTGTCGTCGTGGACTTCAATAAGCCCATCCTGGCGCAGCTTGGCCAAGACGCGGGAAAAGGTTTCGGGTTTGAACCCTAAGCGCGATGCAATGACCTGCTTCGGTACGGGAAGATGGACGTTGGCGGCCCCCTTGGCATCTGCCGGAATTTGGTCGAGCAAATATCGGGCGAGGCGTTCGGTACCGCTGTGCAAGGTAAGTTGGTCGATTTCGACGATCAGCCCATGCATACGTCGGCTCATCCCAGCCATCAGACGAAAACACATCTCGATGTTATCGTGAAGTTGTGCACGAAAATCCTTGCAGTCGAAGGCTACTAGCTGGCTGTCTTCCAGAGCGACAGCATGAACCGGGTATTTGCCAACGAACATGACCGCCTCGGCGAAAGTATATCCGGGAGCGACCAACTCCATGATTTTTTCCGAACCATCGGGGGAAATGCGGAACAGCTTCATCATCCCGCTATGTACCATATAGAAATGATGGCAGGCATCCCCTTGGGAAAATAGGGTTTTCCCGCTCGGAACGTGCAGTAACGTGGAGTGGTCCATCACTCTTTTCAGTTCAAGCTGATTTAGTTGCTCGAAAAGATAGATATGTTGGATTTCGTCGATATAATCTGCGGAAAGTGACATGTCCGCAGTATAGGGGCATTCCTTGATTTAAATCAAGGCGCCCTTGCTCGGTTCAAATAGAATATTTGCCCACTTTACCCCATGCACAAACGCAATCGCCTTTTCGTTTCAATCGCCCTGATGTACGGCCTGCTCGGTGGGGCCATCGCCATCCTGCGACTGATCGACCCCAATCTGATACCCGGCAATGTTCCCCGTTTGCACGGACACGTCATGTTGCTCGGATTTATTCTTATGATGATTTACGGAATCGCTCTGCATGTTTTGCCGCGTTTCGGCGGCTTTCCCCTATATTCCGAACGCATGGCGGATTGGCAATTATATGCGGCAAATAGCGGGTTGCCCTTGATGATGGGCGGCTGGCTTCGCTTCTCGGACGGTTGGGTTATTGCCGGTGGGATATTGAGCTATATGGCAATCGTGCTTTTCGGCCTCAACATGATTCTAACGGTACGACAGCGGGGCAAGGCTTGATTCCCGCCCCCCCCTGCCCGATCATCTTGACGGAACGGGATCGGGCTCATGCATTGATGCAGCACATGGGTTTTACCTTTTCGCCAAGCAGCCGGATTTCCATCCTATCTGCTCAGATTTATCTGATGCTCGCTGGATTGGGACTGATTTTCAACGGCACGCTGCTCTCCGACTCAACATCAAGACCGGCCTTCCTGCACCTTTTTACCCTGGGATTCATGCTTTTCTTGATCTATGGATTGGGCACCCATATGCTGCCACGTTTTACCGGCAATCCACTCCCGGAAAATCACTGGAGTTGGATACAGATCGGCTTGGCGCATGGTGGCGTAGCGGGTTACGCACTGGGATATTTTCTCGGCATTCCGCCACTAGCTTTGGCTGGTGCGCTCCTGGCCTGGACGTCCTTATTGATTTTTACCTGGCGGATCTGGCGGGTATTATGGCCGCGAAACTAACAAGACGTATTCATCGTGTGGATTTATTGAAATTGTCGATGCAATTCTTCAGGCGCTCATCCAGCCCTTCCGTCTTGTCGGTTATTTCGCAATCCTCAGCAACCTTCGGCTTTTCGTTGGCTTTCACTGTCCGGTAAATCACGCGCGGAGGCGGCGGCACGGGTTTGGCGTCGATCTTGGCCGGCTCTTCATTCTTTACCGCCCCCTCGTGAGGCTGCATCAATGCTTGTTGCTTGAGTTGAGCTTCTAGTCGTTTGTTTTGTTCTTTCAACTCGTTGATCAAGGTTTCTTGCTTAGGGTCGGGTACCTGGATCTCGGCATGATGGGTTTTCGGAGTTGGTATGAGTTTGCTCTCCGTCACGGCTGGCGGTTTTTCCTTGAACAGGGAAGAAATCACTATCGTTCCCCCCACCCCGGCAATAGTCCCACCTAACATCGCGGTACCCAGTATCAACATCAACTTGCGGTTACGACCGTGGGCCTTGGCGGTTACGTCAACGTCAGCATTTTCTTCAGCCGGTGATTGCTCGGCAGCAGGTAATTCGGTAGGCTGTTCTTCTGCCATATTAAGGAGGTCGGCTAAAGAGTTTTTCGCTTCGTAGTATAGCGTAATGAGGTGGTTTGCCGTAAAGTAATTGCCTCCGAACTCGGCCCTGTCAGGTGTTATGAGCGAAAGTCCCTTTGAAGCAAGACTGAAAGCTGCATACGGCGACGTTTATGAAAACAGCAAGCAGTCCGGATCAGAAATTGCCCCCCCCCTACGCACTGAATCTGTAATGCAGATGCAGGAAAAGGTCATTACGGTTAATGTTTACGTGCTCGGAATTAATATCGAATACAACGAGCCGGACATATTCGTCACTCACGTAACCTGCACCGAACAGGAATATTATGAGGAAGGTTTGCACCTCATTATGGCCGAAGAGCGTGCGAAACAGAACGGCTTCGTCGATCCGATGTTCTCTTTCGACGAGCGCGAGAGGAATGTCATCGGGAAACTGGGACGGCTTTTTTCCGCTCCGCTCAGTCCCTAATTTCGACGATCACCGGCGCATGGTCGGAAGGCCTTTCGAGCTTCCGGGTTGATTTATCGATCATACAGGAAACACATTTCTCAGTAAGCTCTTCACTCAGCAGAATGTGGTCGATGCGCATTCCAAGATTACGACGGAAAGCATTCATTCGATAGTCCCACCAACTATATGATTTCTCTTGCTGGGCGAACAAACGAAACGCATCTTTCATTCCCAAAGCCATCAGGCGGACAAACCGCTCACGCTCCGGCCCGCTACAAAGAACTTGTCCTTCCCAAGCCGACGGGTCGTAAACATCTGCATCCTGAGGAGCGATGTTGTAATCCCCCAATAAAGCCAAGCGGGGATAGCGTCGAATTTCGTTTTCCAGCCATCCCAATAGTGCGTCAAGCCAACGCAGCTTGTATTGGTACTTGTCCGAATCAAGGCTTTGCCCGTTGGGAACATATACGCACACCACTCTTACTTCGTTGATCGTTACCGCCAATATCCGCTTTTGTTCATCAATGAACCCCGGTATGCCAGTACTAACTTCCCCAGCATCGATACGACTCAGTATCGCCACGCCGTTATAGGTCTTTTGACCGGAATAACTTGCCTGATAGCCAGCATCGTTGATTTCCGCAATCGGGAATATTCGATCTTCAAGTTTAATTTCCTGCAAGCACAGGACATCCGGCTGATGAGTTGCCATCCAGTCGAGTACTTGCGGCAAACGCACTTTCAGGGAGTTGACGTTCCAGGTGGCAAGTTTCATGGCGATTCTTCATTTTCAGATTAAGTGGTGAGATTATACTGTTACTCTAGTCCACCCCGGTTCGACTCACATCATGTCTTGCAACGTCCATCCCTATCAGGGAATTTATCCTGTAATCCCGGCTACCGCCTACATCCACCCTAGCGCTCAGATTATCGGCGATGTCGAGATGGGTGAGGAGTCCTCAATCTGGTGCAACACCGTAATACGGGGCGACGTTAATCTCATCCGGATCGGGTCACAATCCAACATTCAGGATTTGTGTACGCTTCATGTCAGCCATCGCAGACCTGAGGTCAATCCGGGCGGGGCAAGCCTTTTAATTGGGAATCGCGTCACGGTTGGGCATGGGGTAATTTTGCACGGTTGCCATATCGCCGATGAATGCCTGATCGGGATGGGCTGTATCGTGATGGATAAAGTCTTGGTCGAAAAGCACGTTATGATCGCTGCCGGTAGCTTGGTGCCCGCAGGAAAGCGCCTGGAATCAGGTTATCTCTACTTGGGAAGACCGGTTAAACAAGTGCGACCACTCACGTCCGGGGAGATTGAACATTTTGCTTATTCAGCCGCGCATTACGTGAGACTTTGCCGAAGCTACCTTTGATTGACGAACGGCAGGAGCAAGCGTTCTGTATAACGCCAAAACAGCGGTGGAAGATAAATTATTTTTCGGTCTTGGTTGGTGACGCGGTCTTGGTTATCGTTTTCGGATAACCCGCCACATCCAGCGCCGCATCCCAGGTTTCCGAACCATAACCTTTGACCGGTGATGACTTGCCGATTAGTAGTACCGGCACCTCCAATCCTCCAGAGAGCTTTTGCAGTTCCTCGGAGACTTCCGGTTCGGAAGGGTTTTTTTCCTTGAAGGGAATTCCGCGTTTTGTCAAATGCTCACGCGCCTTGGCACACGATTCTCCGCAATCTGTGACATACAAAGTCACCGGGTAATTCCGTGCGGCAGTCTGGATAGCGTAAGACGTTTGCCCCTTCTCCTGCGGCTGAGACAGGAGTTTTTTCTCCTGAACCTCTTTGACGCTTTGAGGTGGCGGTTGATCAGAAAAATGTACCTTACCGCTGCTATCCGTCCACTTATAGAGGGTTCCAGCCTCCGCCGACTGTGCGGCAAACACCATGAACATACACAGAAAACAAAACAAGACCGCCAGTTTCATATGCGTAATCCATGTAAGCGTTTTAAGTAATATGTACGAAGTGCCACCACCCCGACCCCGACTCCCGCTAGAAACGCCACCAAAGCTATCATCAGTATACTGCTGAACGACATATCGCCCGTTCCCTGGAATCTAGGTGCCGCACTAGCTTCGTTTGGTACTTTTGCTACTGAGTCTACTGGTGCAGAAGGCTCCTTATTCATCTCCGGCATCGGTGTCGCTTGGGAAGCGCTATCTATGCCCTCCTTGGTTTCGGAAGGTTGAGACTTCAAGAGCGAAGACTTTATCCAACC
This sequence comes from Sulfuricella sp., assembly GCA_018336195.1. Taxonomy (GTDB): domain Bacteria; phylum Pseudomonadota; class Gammaproteobacteria; order Burkholderiales; family Sulfuricellaceae; genus JAGXQV01. The sequence continues at coordinate 21,911 of JAGXQV010000146.1, forward strand.
GATTTGCCCATCGGCAGTTTTTACCTTAGCGAATTCATCATCCGGCTCGATAATTTCCACTTCTGTTTTGGATGGAATAATACGCAACGTCCGGTAATTTTCGCCCTTTCCACTACGCAGCTTGGCATTAACGCTGTCCATGACGTAAGCCGGTTCCGCCCAAGTCGCACCACTCCACGCCAACAGCAAAATCATTGAGAAATTCTTCATGTCGTCATGCTGTTACAATAATGTCTTAATGTTATATAACAATTATCGGGTGGAAATCAAATTTCTTGATAGCGGCGACAAAATTCTCGTATGGCTCCCCCAACGTTCTTTCCTGCTCGCAACGACGTCAACTCATCCCGTTGTGGCGTAACAAAGCATCGATGTTGGGCTCACGGCCCCGAAACGAAATGAATGAATTCAGCGCTGGCCTGCTACCACCAACACCGAGAATTTCATTCCAGAATCGATGCCCGATTTCAGGATTGAGGACACCATGTTCCTCGAACAAGCTATATGCGTCCGCTGATAGGACTTCCGCCCATTTGTAACTGTAATACCCTGCCGCATAGCCGCCCGCAAATATATGGGAAAAGTTGTTGGGAAAACGGTTGTATGAGGGCGGAATAATCACCGCAACTCGCTCACGGACTTCCTGGAGTTGTTCCAGTGCAGTATTTTCCCCGTCAGGATCGAAATCATAGTGCAGGTGCATGTCGAACAGGGCAAATTCGAGTTGTCTTACAGTTTGCATTCCGCTTTGGAAATTTTTGGCGGCCAGCATCTTGTCGAACAACTCGCGAGGTAGCGATTCCCCATTATCGACGTGGCGTGAAAGCTGCCGAACGACGTCCCATTCCCAACAGAAATTCTCCATAAACTGGCTGGGAAGCTCTACGGCGTCCCATTCCACGCCATTTATTCCCGAAACCCCCAATTCTTCTGCTCGCGTCAGCAGATGGTGGAGGCCATGGCCAAATTCGTGAAATAGTGTACCCACTTCATCGTGGGTAAGTAACGCCGGCTTGTTTCCGACTGGCGGAGCAAAATTGCAGTTAAGATAGGCCACCGGCAACTGGATCGTTTCCTGTTTACGACGTCGAGTCATTACATCGTCCATCCAGGCTCCGCCCCGCTTGTTCTCGCGGGCATGGAGATCGACGTAGAATTGCCCGATTGGGGCGCCCTTATCGTCGGAGATACTAAAAAATTTGACGTCCGGGTGCCATATCGGCGTCTCGGTAGGTACTATTTTTAGGCCATAAAGTGTTTCCGCCAGCTTGAACATCCCCGGCAAGACCTGGTCTTCCGGAAAGTATTGCTTCACTTCATTATCAGAAAAAGCATATTGGGAAACCCGCAGTTTCTCGCTGGCATAGGCGATATCCCAGGCTTCAAGTTGTGTCATACCCAAAGTTTCTGCGGCAAACTCCCGCAATTCCGCAAGATCTCTCTGTGCGTAGGGTTTGGCACGGGCGCCAAGCTCATTGAGAAAATTCAAAACCTGTCCGGGTGATTCCGCCATCTTGGAGACCAACGAAAGCTCGGCATAGTTGGCAAATCCCAACAACTTGGCCGCCTCTTTGCGAAGCGCAAGTAATTGGCAAATCAACGGGGTATTGTCCCACTCGATATTTCCGAATTCCGAGGCGCGCGTCACGTATTCTCGATACATCCGTTCCCGCAAATTACGGTTGTCGGCATATTGCATTACGGGTAGCCAGGAAGGGGCGCGGAGGGTAAATTTCCAACCAGTTTTGCCATCCTGAGCAGCTGCGTCGCGAGCGGCTTGAATCTCATCGGCGGGAATCCCGGAAAGCTCCTTTTCGCCTTCTATGTAAAGTGAAAAGGCGTTAGTTGCATCTAGCAGGTTTTCTTCAAACTTTGCCCCCAAGGAGGACAGCTCTTCCTGGATCACCTTGAATCGGACTTTATCCTGCGGAGGAAGCTCGGCACCTCCCAATCGAAAGTCTCTTAATTCATTTTCAATTATTTTTTGCTGTTCCCCGGTCAGGGACTCAAACAATGGCGAAATCCGTAATTTTTTGTATTTCTCAAAAAGCACTTCATTCTGCGACAAGTCAGCGTAGTACGCCGTAATGAGGGGTAAATTGGCATTGTAAGCCTCGCGCAACTCGGGGCTATTCATTACCGAATTCAGATGGGAAACCTGCCCCCAGGCACGCGATAGGCGTTCGTTGGCGTCTTCCAGAACTCCAACAAAATTTTCCCATTGGGGGGCAGCAGTATCACCTGACAAATTTTCCAGCAACAGGCGATTTTCGCTTAGCAGTTGCTCAATTGCCGGCGTGACATGCTCGGGGCAAATTTCAGGAAATCGCGGCAAGCCGGAAAAGTCTAGGAGAGGATTAGCATTATTCATTTATACGCTTTCGTAAACAACGTGGCCTTCAACTAGGGTCATACGAACCTTCCCTTGCAGTTCGACGCCACTAAAAGGGGTATTTTTCCCTTGGCTCTTCAAGGCATGCGGTTCGATCTTCCAGTACTGGTCCGGATCGAATAGGGTCAGGTCGGCCGGTTGCCCAGGTGCTAGGTTTCCCGCATTTAGGCCAAGAACGCACGCGGGAGCCGCCGTTATTTTCGCTATAGCGGTGGAAAGCGGCAGGTTCATTTCCCGTGCCCATTTTAAGGTTAATGGCAACAATAGCTCCAGGCCGGTTGCGCCAGGTTCGGCTTCTGCGAAAGGAAGGAATTTTGCGTCGTCATCAACCGGGGCATGGTCGGAACAGACTGCGTCCACAGTGCCATCCGCCAATCCCTGACGCAAGCCGTCCCGATCCCGCTGGCTACGTAATGGCGGAATCAAGTGGCAGTTGGCATCAAAAAATCCAATATCCATTTCACACAAGTGGGCGGCATGTACCGAAATATCCGCTGTTACTGGCAATCCATCCGCCTTTGCCGCCCGTAGCATTTCCACCCCGGTGCGGGTAGAGAGCCTGCAAAAATGCACCCGAGCGCCAGTTTCTCTGACCAACGTAAGAATTGTCGCCATTGCTACACTTTCGGCACTCGCCGGTATTCCAGCCAATCCCAGGCGGCTGGCCACCTCTCCATCATGCGCCACGCCGCCCTTGGCGAGGTGGGCATCCTGGGGGCGAAGCCATACGGTGAAGTCAAAAGTCGCCGCATATTGCATGGCTCGCCATAACACTTGGGTGTCAACCAACGGTGCATCCGCCTGCGAAAACCCGATGCAGCCGGCATCACGAAGTTCCGCCATTTCGGTAATACGCGCCCCCTCCAACTTTTGGGTTAACGCTCCCAAGGGAAATACTCGCGCCTGATTCAGACTCTTGGCGCGATATTTGAGCATCTCCACCAACCCCGGTTCATCAAGAGGAGGGTCGGTGTCGGGTGGGCAAACCAGGGTGGTTATTCCCCCAGCAACCGCAGCGGCCATCTCGGATTCCAATGTCGCCATGTATTCATAACCTGGCTCTCGTAGCCTCGCGGACAAATCAATTAATCCAGGGCAAACCGTCAACCCGGTGGCGTCTATAATCCTATTTGCCTGAAAGCCATCGGGTTCCTTTCCAAAAGAAACGACCTTGCCGGCAGCGACAAATATGTCAAATTGCCCGTCAACGCCGTTCTTCGGATCAACCAAGTAGCCATTTTTGATGTGGATTTTCATGCTGCGTGGCTCCCTGCGAGGATGCTCATTACCGCCATACGCACGGCAATGCCAAATGTCACTTGGGCAAGGATTACCGATTGCGCGCCGTCAGCAACGTCTGAGTCGATTTCAACCCCCCGGTTCATTGGGCCGGGGTGCATGACTATTGCATCTGGCTTGGCAAGGGCCAATTTGTCCAAAGTTAGTCCGTAGTATTTGAAATATTCCTGTGCCGATGGCAGCAAGGCGCCGCGCATTCTCTCGTTTTGCAGGCGTAGCATGATGACCACATCGACATCTTTTAACCCCTGCAGCATGTCGTGGTAGACCTGAACACCCATTCGCTCTATCCCCGCCGGCAACAAAGTTTTTGGTGCGATAACGCGCACTTCCGGAACGCCCAGAGTGGTTAGCGCACAGATCTGCGAGCGCGCCACCCGGGAATGCAAAACATCCCCAACGATGGCAACGCGCAAGTTGTGAAATTCCTTTTTGAAATAGCGGATGGTAAACATATCCAGTAGCCCCTGGGTAGGATGTGCATGCCGGCCATCCCCGGCATTGACTACATGGATGTGCGGCTGCACATGACGCGCAATGAGGTGGGCGGCTCCCGACTGTGCGTGGCGCACCACAAACATGTCGGCCTGCATGGCAGTCAGGTTGTCCACTGTGTCAAGGAGCGTTTCTCCTTTACTTGTGCTGGAAGCGCCAACGTTTAGATTGATGACATCTGCGGAGAGTTTTTTGGCAGCTATTTCAAACGTCGTACGGGTTCGGGTACTCGGCTCGAAAAAAAGATTGAATATTGCCTTACCGCGAAGTAATGGCACTTTCTTTACCTCTCGATCCACCGGATTGAGAAAATTCTCCGCTGTATCAAGGATATGGTTGATCATCCCGCGGGGAAGACCCTCGATCGTCAGCAAATGCTGCATTTCGCCGTTTTTGTTCAGCTGGGGATTATTCATGATACGGCTTTCAAACGTAGGGACAATTCGCCCCTTTCATCACGGGTGAGCTGGATGTTTTCGGATGGCGCAAGAGTCAGATTTGCACCGACAATTTTTGCGCATATCGGCACTTCCTTTCCCCCCCGGTCTATCATTACCGCCAGCGTAACGCTGGCTGGGCGCCCGTAGTCAAATAGGATATTCATGGCGGCGCGCACGGTTCGCCCGGTGTAGAGCACATCGTCCACCAGAATTATGTGGCTTCCGTCGACGTCAAAAGGAATATGCGATGGCTTTACAACCGGATGCAAGCCAGTGCGGCTAAAATCATCCCTATAAAAGGAGATATCTAACGTTCCGCAAGGTATTTGCATTCCTAATTGAGCATGTAGCCTTTCCGCGACCCAGGCACCTCCTGTATGAATCCCTACCAAAGCACTCTTGTTTGGCAGGTAGGGTCTGAGCTGGCGTGCCATTTCGGCGATAAGTTGTTCTGCTTTAGGTAATTCCATAATGAGGTTGATCCAAATAAGATTGGAGAATAGTCTGCGCCGCTATTTGGTCCAGAACGGCCTTACGCCGTCGACCGAATACGTTGATTTCAGTCAAACTCGCTTCGGCCACCACGGAGGTATATCTTTCATCGATTAAAACCACCGGTAGACCAAAGCGGCCTTCCAGGCGACGGGCGAAGCGACGACATTGGGTGGTTATCGCGTGCTCCTTACCATCTGGATAAGATGGCAGTCCGACCACCAGAAGCACCGGTTGCCATTGTTCACAAAGTGCTGCGATTGCAGCAAAACGACGTTCGTTAATTTCTTCCGGGATAGTTACCAGAGGATGGGCCAACTTTACAATGGTATCTCCTACCGCGACGCCAATGCGTTTTTCCCCAAAATCAAAGCCAAGTACGGTCCCTTGGGGAGTTTTGTCCGAACGGGTAGTTGGCGTTACGCATGCCCCTTTTACAAAACATTCCGTGCTCACGTTGATCCCGCCTCTTTGTTAGGCATGACCGGCCCCCTCAGAAAGACTTGAAAGATCAACACCCAGTAGAGACATAGCGCCCGTCAGTCGATCTTCCCATGGCAAATCAAAGATCACAGAAGGATCCGCCGGGACGTTTAACCAAGCGTTCTGGAAAATTTCATTTTCCAGTTGCCCAGGTCCCCAGCCGGCATACCCTAGCGTAACGATAAAATCCGAGGGACCCTCGCCTCGTCCAATAGCTTCCAGGATATCCTTGGAGGTCGTCAGGCCAACTTCCGCACCGATAGCTAAGGTAGAACTCCAAACGCCGATCGGCCTATGCAAAACAAATCCGCGGTCAGTCTGTACCGGTCCACCAAAATATAGTGAGGCATTGGCGATATGGGAATTTTCAAGGGTAATGCCAATTTGTTCGAAAAGGGTCCGAAGAGTCATGTCGATCGGACGGTTTACGACGACTCCCAACGCACCTTCGGTATTATGCTCACAGATATACGTCAGTGATTTTGCGAAATATGGATCTGCCATTGCCGGCATGGCAATCAGAAAATGTGCGGTCAAATTGGCGTTCAACATGGGCATAATTATGGCATAGCCCGTTGCGGGGGAGGGCGGTTTACCAATTTTCTTGGCCACCTTTTGTGGGGCGTCTAAATTAAAAAACCCCGCAACTGCGGGGTTTTTTAATTTTGGTATACCTATTCAGCGAATTTTTCGAATTTTTTGAATGGCTTGCAGCTGTGCTACCGCCTCAGCCAACTCTGACTGTGCTCTAGCATAATCCATAGCGGCCGCGCGATTTTTCATGGCATCCTCGGCACGTTGTTTCGCTTCCAGTGCTTTGGTTTCGTCCAAATCATGTCCACGAATTGCTGTATCCGAAAGAATGGTAATTACTCCCGGCTGAACCTCCAAAATTCCGCCCGACACATATACCAACTCCTCTTCCGCTTTATCCGGCACTTTCATACGAACGGAGCCGGGCTTCAAGCGCGTAATCAACGGAGCATGGCGCGGGTATATTCCCAACTCCCCCATTTCCGCGGGTACCGCTACAAATTCGGCAACGCCGGAATAAATTGATTGTTCCGCGCTAACTACGTCAACATGTACAGTCATTGCCATATGCTATTTTCCAAATATCCGGCGGGAGATCATGCGTCTCACCTAATCACCCGCCTGCTCGACATTACTGAATTGTTTTGGCCTTTTCGACCGCTTCATCGATGGAACCGACCATGTAGAACGCCTGTTCCGGCAAGTGGTCATATTCACCATTAACGATGCCCTTGAAGCCGGAAATGGTGTCCTTGAGGGACACGTATTTACCTGGCGATCCCGTGAAGACTTCAGCAACGAAAAACGGTTGAGATAGGAAGCGCTGAATCTTCCGCGCACGGGCAACCACAAGCTTATCTTCCGGCGACAACTCGTCCATGCCCAGAATCGCGATAATGTCCCGCAGTTCCTTATAACGCTGAAGGGTGTTTTGGACAGAACGCGCGACGTTGTAGTGCTCTTCTCCCACAACCAGAGGATCGAGCTGACGGGAGGTGGAATCCAGAGGATCCACTGCCGGATAAATACCCAACTCGGCAACTTGGCGCGACAGCACGACCGTTGCATCCAGATGTGCAAAGGTCGTTGCGGGAGACGGGTCGGTCAAATCGTCTGCAGGTACGTAAACAGCCTGAATAGAAGTGATGGAACCTTTCTTGGTGGAAGTAATCCGCTCCTGCAAGCGCCCCATTTCTTCCGCCAGTGTAGGTTGATATCCCACTGCGGACGGCATACGCCCCAACAATGCTGAAACTTCGGTTCCTGCCAACGTATAGCGGTAAATATTGTCAATAAACAACAATACGTCACGCCCTTCATCGCGGAAGAACTCAGCCATCGTCAACCCTGTCAGCGCGACGCGCAAACGATTGCCCGGAGGTTCGTTCATTTGCCCGTAAACCAAAGAAACTTTGTCTAGAACGCCGCCTTCCTTCATTTCATGATAGAAGTCGTTACCTTCTCGGGTACGCTCGCCCACACCGGCAAATACAGAATAACCGCTGTGTTCAATAGCGATGTTACGAATTAATTCCATCATGTTGACGGTTTTACCTACACCGGCACCACCGAACAGGCCAACTTTACCGCCCTTGGCAAACGGACATACCAAGTCAATCACTTTGATGCCGGTTTCCAGCAGTTCGTTCGACGCTGCCAATTCATCGAAAGCGGGGGCTTTACGGTGAATGGCCCAGTTTACCTCGTTACCTATCGGCCCCTTTTCGTCTACGGGCTTACCAAGCACGTCCATGATTCTGCCCAAGGTCTTGATTCCCACGGGCACGGAAATCGGAGCTCCGGTTCCCGTAACGGTCATGCCGCGGCGCAAACCATCGGTAGTACCCATTGCAATGGTGCGAACCACGCCGTCCCCCAACTGTTGCTGTACTTCCAGCGTTAGGTCGGGGTCATTCATTTTCAACGCATCATAAACTTTGGGCAGCGATTCGCGCGGAAATTCCACGTCCACCACAGCACCGATGATCTGTACGATTTTTCCTTCGTTCATCGTCATTTCCCAATCATAAAATCAAATTCTTGCCGTCTTAAACTGCCGCAGCTCCCGCCACGATTTCCGAGAGCTCCTTGGTAATCGCCGCTTGCCGAGTTTTGTTGTAAATCAACTTCAATTCGTCAATCACGTTGCCCGCGTTATCGGACGCGGACTTCATAGCTACCATACGCGAACTTTGTTCCGACGCCATATTTTCGGCTACCGCTTGATAAACTAATGTCTCGATATAACGTACAAGCAATTCGTCGATAACTTCCTTGGCATCCGGTTCGTAGATATAGTCCCAGTGACCGCGTGCGCTACCCATTGCGTCGCCGCTGATTGGCAATAACTGCTCCATCACCGGTTCCTGCTTCATTGTATTGATGAAGCGGGTAAAGCAAATTTGTAGGGAGTCGATTTTGCCCACAGTGTAGGCGTCAAGCATTACCTTGACCGGTCCAATGAGTTTCTCCATATGAGGGGTATCTCCCAGTCCACTTAAATGCGCCAGAACACTTGCACCGGACCGCTGCATAAAGCCGAATCCTTTACCGCCCAGCGCGCAGACTTCGACACCAACTCCCGCCGCTTCCCACTCCTTCATTTTGTGAAGGATCATACGCAGCACATTGGTATTCAGCCCTCCGCACAAGCCCTTATCCGAAGTCACAACGATCAAACCGATACGCTTGGGGTTTTCCCGCGCAATAACGAAGGGATGACGATATTCCGGATGGGCATGACTTAGATGGGCTGCAACATTCCGAATTTTTTCCGCATATGGTCGTGCAGCACGCATCCGATCCTGCGCTTTACGCATCTTCGAAGCGGCGACCATTTCCATGGCGCGGGTAATTTTTTGGGTATTCTGGACACTTTTGATTTTTGTCCGAATTTCCTTGCCGCCAGCCATAACTGATTAACTCCCGTTGGTTAGCACGGTATTAGTAAACGGAGTTCGCCTTGAACTCCTCGATAGCGGCAATAAGTGCCTTTTCCGATTCCCCATCCATCTCCAGGGTTTCTTCGATCTTATCGAGAAGGGTACGAAACTTACTTTTGATATAGGAGTGCAAAGCGGACTCGAAAGACAGCGCTTTTTTAACTTCTACGTCGTCAAGATACCCTTTGTTTACCGCGAACAACGTCAGTGCCATTTCACCTACCGACATCGTGGAATACTGAGGTTGCTTCATCAACTCAGTAACCATTTTTCCGCGCTCCAGTTGCTTTCGAGTCGCTTCGTCAAGGTCTGAGGCAAATTGTGCAAAAGCCGCCAGTTCACGATATTGCGCCAACGCCAAGCGAATACCGCCACCTAGCTTTTTAATCACCTTAGTTTGCGCGGCACCACCTACACGAGATACAGATAAACCGGCGTTAATCGCTGGGCGAATACCTGCGTTAAACAAGTCAGTTTCAAGAAAAATCTGACCATCGGTAATCGAAATAACGTTGGTAGGAACGAACGCTGAAACGTCACCAGCCTGAGTTTCAATAATCGGTAGTGCTGTCAGCGAGCCTGTTTTACCTTTGATCGCGCCATTTGTACGCTTTTCAACATCTTCGGCATTAATGCGAGCTGCGCGTTCCAGCAGGCGCGAATGCAGATAGAAAACGTCGCCCGGATACGCTTCGCGTCCCGGCGGACGACGCAATAACAGGGAAATCTGACGATACGCCCAAGCCTGCTTGGTAAGATCATCATAGATAATCAAGGCATCCTGCCCGCGATCACGGAAGTATTCGCCCATCGTACAGCCGGAGTACGGCGCGATATATTGCATCGCCGCCGAATCCGACGCCGTTGCCGCGACAATAATGGTATGCCCCATCGCACCATGTTCTTCGAGCTTGCGTACAACATTGGCAATAGACGAAGCTTTCTGACCGACCGCGACATAAATACAGATTACGCTGGTTCCCTTTTGGTTGATGATTGCGTCAATAGCAACTGCGGTCTTCCCGGTTTGGCGGTCGCCAATAATCAACTCCCGTTGACCACGTCCGATCGGCACCATTGAGTCAATTGCTTTGAGACCCGTTTGTACCGGCTGGGAAACTGATTGGCGAGCAATCACACCTGGGGCAATTTTTTCAATTGGGGAGAATTCTGTAGAATTTACCGGCCCTTTTCCATCGATCGGCTGACCTAGCGCGTTCACTACACGGCCAATCAATGCTTCCCCTACAGGGACTTCCAGGATTTTGCCGGTGCATTTGACAGTATCACCCTCGGTGATATGCTCATATTCGCCCAAAACAACCGAACCGACTGAATCGCGCTCCAGATTGAGTGCCATCCCAAAAGTATTGCCCGGGAATTCCAGCATTTCCCCTTGCATCACGTCTGAGAGGCCGTGAATGCGTACGATACCGTCAGTCACCGTTACTACCGTACCTTGGGTACGCGCTTCAGCAGCGGTTGCGAGGTTTTCGATTTTACTCTTAATCAGTTCGCTGATTTCTGAGGGATTCAACTGCATGATTACTCCTAACGTTTGAGCGTGAACGCCATTTTCTGTAAATGCCCACGCACTGACGCATCAAACACCACGTCACCGATTTCTATGCGGACACCGCCAATAAGTTCGGGATCGACCTTAACCGTAGGTTGCACCTGACGATTGAACTTGGTTTTCAGCCGCTCTACTAATTCTTTG
>JAGXQV010000147.1 GCA_018336195.1 Sulfuricella sp.
GAGCCGCTGTCGGTCGGGGAGGAGCCGCTGGACGACGAGGCAGGTGGGGCGGGTGGGGCCGGCAGGGGTTCCGGGGTGTAGACGTATTGCCCACTGGGGTCGTAATGGGTGGTGGCTTGGCTGACGAGGGTGCCGCCGGCGTTGTAGACCTTGATGTGGGTGCCGCTGCCGTCGACTTGGATGGCGGTGGTACCGCCGCCCGGCGTGGGTACTGAATACTGGCTGGTGCCGTCGGCGTTCTGGGTGACGCTGACGCCGCCGCCGAGGTCGAAAGAGTCTGGGCCGGTGGGAGCCAGGGCCGATGAGGGCAGGACGTAGCTGCCGCTGGCTTGGCCGGGTTGGGTGGGGTCGTAGTTGAGGGTGGCCTTGGCGCCATCCTTGGGGGTGCGGCTGGCGCTGATGCGGCCGTCCGCTCCGGCGTCGAGGCTGTTGGTGGTGCCGTCCTGGTTGGTGTAGGTGAGGTGGGTGGTGCCGTCCTTGTCGATGCGGAAAACGATGCCGCTGACGTGCTGCTGGAAGGAGTTCACCGCATCGGAGACGGTTCTGACCGGCATCGGGGATTGAGGCGGAGTGGTCGTGGGGAGCGGGACGGTGGGCTGGGGTGCGGTCGGGGTGGTGCCGCTGCCGGTGGGGGGCGTGGTGGTGGTAGTCGCGGGAGTCTCGGTGATGGTGCCGTCCGCGTGGGTGGTACGGGTGGCGACGGTGGTGGTGGTGCCTCTGGCGTCTTCGTCGTTGGTGGTCTGGATGGTGACGGTGCTGCCGTCGGGGTTCTTGATGTTCTGGATGAGGATGCCGGAGTGGGAGCCGTTCGCTTGGTAGGTGTCGCTGCCGCGGAGGCTGCCGTCGGCGAATGACCAGTTGTCCGTCTGGGCGCCGCCGTGGACAGTGTCGGTTTCGGTGGTCATGCTGGCTTTGGCGGGCTGTGCGGTGTCGCTGGTCAGGCCGATTTCCAGGACGTCCTTGACGATGCCCTTGTCTTCGAGGGTCAGGGTTTCCCTTTCGGTGACGGTACCGCTGTCGTCTTTGCCGAGCACCGTGAGGGTGAGGTGGTCGTCGCTGTACAAATAAGCGACGCTCGTGACGATGTCGCCGAGGGCGGCCGGCGATTTGCCGGCAAGCAGGCGACTGCGGTAGACGAAGGGGTTCTGCGTGGGGGTGACGCCGTCCGGGCCGGGGAAGAAGCCCTTGGGCGGGACGGAAAGCTTGCGGCCCGTGGCCGCTTCCGGGGTCGGCGGTACCACGACTTCTTGCGGGGTGAATTTGACGACGTAGCTACCGATGGCACCGCCGCTGTCCTTGGCCTGGACGCGGAAGGCGTCGGCTGTGCCGGGGGCGGTATCGGTCACGGGGGTGTCGGGCCGGATGCTCCAGATGCCGGAGCCGGATTTTTCGTCGAGCGTGACGCTGGCGTGGTGCGCTGCGCCGGTGAGGGTGAAGGTCATCGTGTTGCGGTCGCTGTCGACGTCTTCGATCTGGAATTGGCCGCTGTTGTAGTCGACCAGGGTGTTGCCGGCAGCGTCGGCGAGCGGTCCCGTCGTCGTGAGGGAGTTGCCGTACTGGTCCACGCCGGTCGAGGCGTTCTGTTGTTGATGGAGGATTTGATATCCCGTTACCTTGCCGTTTTCGTAGCGTTCCTTGTAGCCGTAGATCGGCAGCGGGCTGCCTTGCCCGGTGATTACCGGGGCGTCGTTGACCGGGGCGAACTGGATGTCGATCGTTTTTGATGTGCCGCTGACGTTGTAGCTGAAGGAAGCGAGGCCATCCTTATCGTAGTTGAAATCCTTGCCCGGTGAAAAAACCGTCAGATCGCCATAGGTGAAGACGCTGGCATCTTTCGTGATGCCCCAGGCGGTGATCGATCCGCTGGGGTCGAGAAGGCTGGTGGGGATGGCGACGGGAATGCCCTCCTTGGCGCCTTCCACCGACCTGCCGCCCGTGCTTTCGTCCAGGAGGGAGTTGACCACTACGCCTGTCATGCCGTCGCTGTAGGCGGTATACACGCTCGCCGCCAGCGTGGGGTCGTATTGGCTGGCTATCGGGATGGCGAATACGCCGAGGCTATCCACTTGCAGGGAGGGCGAGGCGATAGCGCCTGTTCCTGTCGCGGCAGTGTCGTTAATCCCCGTAATCCCGGTAACCCCGGTAACCTCGCTAAGTGATTTCTTGTTGTCGCCGGCGTCGAAAACGCCATTCGAATTCGTGTCCTCCCACACCCACAAATAGGGAAACACGGGGTCGTTACTGTCGATGGTGCCGCTCAAGTCGGCATCGAGCCAACCAAGCGAATGGACGCCTTTCTTGCCGTCGGCTGCATACGGGTTGGAAAACAATTCGCTACCCGAGTCGATCCTGCCGTTGCCGTTGCGGTCGAGCACCAGGAAGCCGTCGCCGGGGCCATACCAGTCGCTCTTCCTCAAGAAACCGCTGTCGTCCACGTCGAAGGTGGCATGGTTGCCCGGGGTGTCCTTGCCGATGACGTGTATCCCGTTGCCGTCCAAATCGATGACGATGGGGCGGAAGGTGAAGGATGAATCGGAGGCGCTGGCATAGGGTGGGTGCGATTGCATGACCGCCGGATCGACCTCGCCCATTGCCTTGCCGGGATTTTCGGGATATTTTTGAATTTTTTGGTGCTGTTCATAGGCTGTCTTGACTTCCCACCAGGGGGCGAAGGCACCGTTCTTAATCGTGGCATCGGCGAGCGCGAGGGGAAGACTCTGGAAGTACGCTTCGCTGCCAACCTCAACACCGATGCGGTTTCCCTTGGTATCGTAGGTCGGTGCATCGGAAGGAATAAAGATGCTGCCATCCTGATTGAGGATGTACGGGCAGAGCTTAAACGTATCGTCTTTGCCGATGTAGTGCAGTGCGGGAATGCGTTCGGGTATGACCCCAATGTGCTCGCCTTCGGCCTTGGCCTTTTCGAAAGCAGGTTTCAGAAAGTTATCCCAAAATTTGCTGTATAGGTCGCCGGCGTTCTCGGAATGTAAACCGAGACCGTTGCTATTCCTCCCGTCCTCGGGATATGAATTGAGATCACCGGTGTCCCACTGGAAGTTGGTGTCCCACTGGAAGGTGGAACGCCCGCCAGGAGGATCGTTGGAGTCGATAAACGAGACGAGGACGCTCAGAATGATCCCCACAGGCGGGTTGATGGCGGTAATGGCGGAAAGGATTGCTCCTTTGGGGTCGTCGTGGGCAATGCAGTTGATGATGTTGGCTACGGCGGCGATATTGCCCAAGGCTTCGAGGGCGGGGGCATTGTCTTCGAAAGCCAGTTTCAGTGCGTCCTGCGCCGATTCGGCATTGCTGTATCCCAGGCTGGCGTAGGCCTGGGCGGCGCTGCTGATGAACTGCGAGCCGGCGGCAAGGGTTCCGAGTGCATCGCGGTTTTGGTAATACCTCAGCATGGCAAGCAGGCTGCCGGCGGCGCTCAGGCCACTTCCAACGCCGTTCAGGGGAAGATCGTTGCGATTGTACGTGGCGACAAGCTGGGCGCCGCTGGTGACTTTTTGCAGCGGCGTGCCGGTGCGCATCGCTTGCAGGAAGGTTACCCAGGCGGCGAGCGCTTGGACGTCGGTGGGGGTGGTGGACGTGGTGGTGGGCGTACCGGAAGATGAAGTGCCGGTGGAGCCAGGAGTTGAGCTTGTGCTGGTAGGAAGATTGATAACCGTACGGGGGTCGATGCTCATCTCCGTCGACAAGCCGGGATTGACAGCAAGCAAGTCGGCAACGGATATACCTTCTGTTGCCGCGATGTTTTGGAGGTTGGTAGCGGTATTAGTCAGGAACGACTGTCCTGTTCCTGTCTTCACTTCCACATAGCTGGGAGTGTTGTCGCTACTTGTTGCCGTGCCGTCCTTCCAGGTCATGCTAAAAACGGGTGCGTCAGCACCAGTCGACAGCTTTTCAAGCTTGTTGGTGCCATTGGTAAATTCTATGCCCTTCAACACAATTCCGTTGTCGCAAACAAACGTCGCCTGGATGGATTGGTCGGCCAATCGTTCCAGCTTGCAGGTGAAGGTTGCCGGCAACGCGGCGTTTTGCGCATGCGCCGCACTATTGTCGAAGGTCAGTTCAAGTCTGGTTGGCGTTCCTCCGGCATCGATGCTGGCTTTGTCGCAAACATAAGAGACCAGCTTTGCGTCAAACGGCGCATCAAGCTTACATTGTTCCGTACTCGCCTGATTGAAGTAATAACATAGGCCTGTCTTGAGGTAGGTAGTACTAAGATCTCTCGCGGGAGAAGCGGTAAGCGGATAGTCAGAATACTGCTTGAGCGCCGTGGCTCTCACCTCGTCGGTACCCAATTCGCCGGTATATAGGCGCCCGGCGAATTGGGCATCCAGGCTGCCCAAAATATTCTCATTCGCCATACCGGTTGAGATGGTGGCAGCACGGATACCCCCGATGGAGAGCGGCAGCACGGTTTCACCGAGAGCTAACCGATAATTATATCCGTCAAGAATTTCCCGATAAATGACGTAGTTGTTGGCAGCCGCAAATGCTTCACCACGATTCCACCGAACGAGAAAGTCAAAGCCGTTTTTATCTCCCATTCCTGGAATATTGGAGCGGTCGATGTAGTGCCCCAGTTCATGGGCGAGCGCACCAACAACGTTGCGCTCGCCCCACCCGAGCCTGTCTGATTCGGCGAAGAATTCCGGGCCGAAAGCGATTTCATTATTGGCGGGTTTATATTGGGCGCCTGTCCCGAGTGCCTCATCGATAACCAGTTGCTTTCCCTCCGCATCGTAGGCATGCAACTGGGCCTTTAAAGTGGGCGAGAGGTTGATGAGGTCTATCGTGTATTGGGTGATCTTGTCTCTGATACCGTCGAATACTTTTTCCGACAAGTTGAAGTCGATTTGGCTGCCCATGATTTCCCCTTATTTCGATGTGATATAGATGTACGATGTGCAGGCGGTAAAACGGAACATCATCAGAATTTCCTTGCCGTCGAGCTCATATCTGACCCCCCATCCCGGATTCGTTAATTGCTCCTTGGTGAATTGAAGATCGCGGATTTCGTCGAAGGTTGGAATAATGACCCGCGGTTTCACCCCGAGGATTTCATCGGCCTGAGCCCTGGCGATGCAGAACCTTTTGGGGGCGGTCGAGATTCTCAGTATCTCCACGATGCCGTCCTTGAAATAGCCAGGCCTTCGTGAGGTTCGCGACATATAGAAATACCAGAGTCCTTTGTCCTGTTTCCACAAACTGATGCTCCCCGAACTGACATTGTCGTTGCTGGGGCTTGTTGGAATATCACTACCGATCAACAGCTTCGTAACTTCCGCGACGGTCACCCGCTCGTCGTGCAGGAAATCACGGAAGATCGTGAGCACCTGTTCTGGCGTGATTTTGTTCAGGTCGACGGGGTCGGGGATTTTCGGCATCGGTTTGACCTCCTGAGGCGCTTCCTTGGTTTGTGGTTGTTGGACTGGCTGGCTGACCGGCGACGTGGTGGCGCAGCCGGTCAAGCCGGCCAGTGCGGCAAGGCAACCCAAACCCACGAAACAGCCGCGTAAGAACAGAGCCAACATCCGTGTCGAAGTCATTTCCCCACCCTCCCCAATAAAAGCACCCCATTCCCGCCCATCACCGATACCCCTTGTTCGTTTCCAATAGAAAGCCCACCCCTTAATTCCTACTCACTGGGGTTGTATGCCAACCGCATAGAGCATAGCGAGATTTTTCCCGCTTGCCATCCTGTCATTTATTACAGCTATCTGAAATTCCCGAAATATGCTAGGCGGCTTTCTGCCACGCTGGATCGTTAACCGACCAGAGGTAGTCGGTAAAGGAAATCTCATTGAAATGGTCGATCGTGGCTTGGTTGATGAGGGTGCCGGTGGCGTCGGAGAAGCGGGAGGGAATGGCGACGTGAATGTCCTCGCGGGCACCGGTTACCAACCTGTCCATGCTGTCGTCCCGGAGGGAATTGCCCCCCTTTCACGCCTTCATCAGATTCATGGACATGCTCCCATTCCTCGGACACAGCGTGACAACGTAACGGTGGCGCTGCCGTGGCTCACCCATAAGCCGGCATCGCCCGGATCGGCCCCGGCGCGGGTCGCCACCGCGTGAAAGGTGTAGACGCCATTTTTCAGGCCCTGCGGCAACTGAAAATGTAGCATCGGACGGTTCTCAGGAAGCAGCAATTCGTTGCTGCGATATGGCACCCTGCGGATATCGAAGGAAGGCGGATCAAACGGCCCCCCGTTGTTATTCAGATAAATGGTGAGGTTATCCGGCGTCACTACCCAGGCATAAAGATCGTGGCGAATCGCCGGGCTGAAGTTCTCGAACGACCAGTCGACAAACACCAAACCTATCGGGTTTAGCACCGTGCTGGGCGTTATCCTCACCTTGAGCGCGGACGGGGAACGAGTGGTGGCGGTTGTCTTCACCTTCACCTCGGGGGCAACGAAGGTAACACCACTTTCGATATAGCGCGCGGCCAGCGCAATCGGCTTGCCTTCGTTGGCGGCACGCAATTTACCGGCAGCGTCGATAGGGGAAGCGGGCTCACGGGACAGCCAGGTGGGCGCGACCTCGGTAAGGGTGCCGTCCTCGAACACGAGGGATGCCACGTAATGCCCTTCCTGCCCGCCGGACAACTCCGGCTGCCCAACGATACGTAGCGCATAGGGCTTTGCGGTCGCGGCAGCCAGCGGCTGTGTAAGCGTCGCGGTGTGCGTTAGCCCATTTTCCCGGTAGGTCGCCTTGACGCCAATCGCCACATCGGTACTTCGATCAGGTATGGACAGCACCCCCTCGGCACTGATGGCGGCGGTGCCGGAAACAATGCTCCACTGTGGGGCAACCGGGTTGGTCGAGCCATCCCGATATTCGGCGAACGCGGTCATGACGACGGACGAGCCTTTTCTGAAGGCGTTTGCCGCGCTACGGATATTCAACCTTTTCAACGGTGCGGTGAGGTTCCGCACCACGACTTGCCGACTGGCGTTCAGCGTCGCCCCGCCTTCCTGGTAGGTGGCGGTGACGGTGACGGGGGTATCCGTGTCCACCGCCAGCGCGGCGAGTGTGCCATCGGCGGCGATTTGCGCAACCGCCGGATTGTCCACGCTCCAGGAGGAGGGCTGCACGCCATGGCGGAAGCCGTTGTCGTAGAATGCCTCGGCCTGGAACGGGATGCTGGAATTTTCCGCAAGGGTGGCCGGCGACCGCAAGGCCATGCCGACCGGGTTGCCGGGCAAGAGTGCCATGCGTTGGACGCCGTGGCCTATTGTTCTGCCGTAAAGCGTGCCGTCCGGTGAAAGAGTCAGCGGGTAGGAATTGGAAAACATCTCGATCAAGCCGCGACTGAGCGCCTGCCAGGTCGCGCCCCGGTCCGTGCTCCTGTATGCGCCGTTGCGTATCGCGACATACAGCGCGCCATCCGGCGCGATCACCAGCGAAGACACTTTCAGATTGTCCAGCCCGCTACTGGTGGCGACCCAGGTCACGCCGCGGTCGGAACTCCTGAATACGCCGCGTTGATTGGTTCCTGCGTAAAGGGTTCCATCCCGGGCCACCGCCAGCGCATTTACCTCCGCGCCGGTCAAGCCGCCACTCGACCTGGACCAGGTTGTTCCTTGGTCGGAGCTGCTGAATACGCTACCGCTATAAGTTACAAGATACAACGTTCCATCCGGCGCGAGCGCGAGACCACCGCCTGTAGACTCGGGCGAGCCTGTACGGGGAGACTTCCAGGTTTTGTTCTTGAGATCGCCTCGGTATATGCCGTTCCAAGTCCTGGCGAAGAGCATCCCGTCGGGGCTGACCACCAATCCCCCGGCCATATCCGGCTGATTCGTCTCGCTGACCGCCGTTGTCCAAGTCAAACCTCGGTCGGAACTTTGGAGTACACCACGATTACCAGCGGCGTAGAGCGTCCCGTCCGCGCCAAGGGCCAACCCATGAACGCCGTTTTCGGGAAACTTCCTCAACTGCGTCCAGTTTGTCCCCCGATCATGGCTCACGAAGAGGCGAGTCCTTTCGGTTCCCCCATAGAGGGTGCCATCGGGCGCGCTGACCAAGGCAATAACGTCTTGAATTGGCAGTCCACGGTTCACCGCCACCCAGGTTGCCCCTTTGTCCGTGCTGCGTAATACGCCACCGTAGACGGTTCCGGCGAAAACGGCATTGTCCGGCCCCTCGGCCAATGCCGAAACGCTTACATTCAACGAACCCGCAGCGCCCCAGGTTTTGCCTTGGTCCGAACTTCGGTATATGTCGCCGTCGATGGTTCCGGCATACAGCGTGCCATCCTGAAGCAACACCAATGCGCGAAGGTCTCCGCTTGTCGCTCCCATGCTCCGGGATTCCCAGGTGGCGCCCTGATCGGCGCTCGTGAACACGCCATGGTCGGTTCCAGCAATGAGCGCACCATCTGCCGTGATTGCCAGCGCGTAGACGTTCGTCCCCGCCGGTCCAGGGCTGGCGGAGGCCCAAGAAGCACCTTGGTCGGTACTTTTGTATACACCGCCTTGTATTCCGACGTAGAGCACACCGTCCGGCCCGAGCGCCAGGGCGGAGACATTCTTGTTTACCCATCCGCTGGTAATTGGCGTCCAGTTGGCCCCTTTGTCCACACTCTTGAATACGCCCTCCCGTGTGCCGGCGTAAAGCGTGCCGCCCGCCCCGGCCACGAGTTTGGTGATATAGGTGGCGGTCAATCCCTTATTCGCGGCGACCCAGGTCTTTCCCCAGTCCATCGTTTTACGAATCTGACCGCCGTTTGTTCCCGCATAAAGCACACCGTCAGCCGCGATGGTCAACGAACTAATGTCCCCAAATTCCGAATATACGACCAATTCCCAGGAAACACCCTGGTCGAGGCTCTTATATAAGCCGCTCCAGCCTGGGTAGGGGATATTTGCGGAAACGTAAAGCGTATCGCCATCCCAGGCGAATGCGGCGACGTTGCTCGGCGGCCCCCCGGCTGTTTCCCAGAATTCCTCGCCGCCGGCAACGAGCGCATGCCCCAGCCATACGGCAAAAAACACCAGGCGCAACAGGTTCATGGAATTCCTCTTCCATCGTGTGCCATGCATCCGGAAATATGAGATCGATGAAGTAGTGTTCATTTTCGCCCCCTCGCCAATCGAAAGTCGCCCGTTCACGCCCATCACCGATATTCCCCTGTTCATTCCGAAAAGTTGATTCCGCCCTTATCTCGTCGCACCCTTCCAGACTCGCTGGGGTTTGTATGCAAACCGCATAGAGCATACCGAGATTTTTCCCGCTTGCCATCCTGTTACTTATTACAGCTAGTGGAGATATTGAAAGTGTGTTAGCGGCGCTCAGCCACGCTTGATCGTTGGCGAAGCGAAGGCAGCCGATAAAGGAAATCTCGTTGAAATGTCTGCTGGCGGCGGCATTGCACCTGTCCGCCGAAGTGGAGAACGCGGTGATCGTCTCCATCGTCTGCGACCGGGGCGACCGCTACCTCTCGACGGGGGGGGCCGGCCTGACTCGGCTCTGGCGAGCCATGTATAATCGCGGGAACGACAACCCAGAACCTGCTTGATGGCATCCTCCAACCGCACCACCTCCGATCCGCGTGCCACCCCACCTTCCCTGCGGCTTTCCGCCTTGCTGCGCGAGGCGAAGTGGTTGGCGCTGGTGGGGGCGATTGCCTACCTGGCGCTGATCCTCTACACCTACGACCGAGGCGACCCCGGTTGGTCGCACAGCAGCACCGACGTGCATCTCCACAATGCCGGCGGGCAACTCGGCGCGTATATGGCGGACGTGCTGCTTTACGTGTTCGGTGTGTCGGCGTGGTGGAACGTGGTTTTCCTGCTCTACGCGGCGTGGTGGGGCTACCGCCGCATCGACGACGAAGGGCTGACCGACCGCCGCTCCCTGTTGGTGGCGGCGACCGGCTTCGTCATCCTGCTGATTGCCAGTTGCGGCATGGAAGCCCTGCGCCTGTATTCCCTCAAGGCCGTTCTGCCCCTGGCGCCGGGCGGAATGCTGGGCGCCATCATCAGCGAAATCGCCACCAAGACCCTGGGCTTCACCGGCGCCACGCTGGTGATCCTGGTGTGCCTGGCCATCGGCTTCAGCCTGTTCAGCGGGGTGTCCTGGCTGGCCGCCATCGAGGGCGTCGGCGCGGCGGCGGAAAACGCCTGGCTGCGGGCGATCCGCGCCCAGGACTCATGGCAGGATCGCCAGGCCGGCAAAGTGGCGATGGAGCAACGCGACGAAGCGGTCTCCGAACTCAAAACCAAGCTGGTGGAACAACACCAGCCCATCAAGATCGAGCAGGCCGTTACCGAAATTCCCCAGTCGCCGCGCGTTGAGCGCGATAAGGAAAAATCGCGTCAGGGTGGACTTTTTGAAAACCTCGCCGATTCGCCGTTACCCACGCTCACCCTGCTCGACGAAGCGGAGCCGGAAGTCGGCACGCTCAGCCCGGAAACCCTGGAATTCAATTCGCGTCTCATCGAGCGCAAGCTGCTCGATTTCAACGTGCAGGTCAAAGTCCTCGCCGCCCAGCCCGGCCCGGTCATCACCCGCTACGAAATCGAGCCGGCGGTGGGCGTGAAGGGCAGCCAGATCGTCAACCTGGTCAAGGATCTGGCGCGCGCCCTGTCGGTGGTGAGCATCCGCGTAGTGGAAACCATCCCCGGCAAGAGCTGCATGGGCCTGGAGCTGCCCAATCCCAAGCGCCAGGTGGTGCGGCTCGCCGAAATCGTCGGCTCGAAGGTGTATGCCGAAATGCATTCGCCGCTGACCATTGCGATGGGCAAGGACATCTCCGGCAAGCCCATCGTCGCCGACCTCGCCAAGATGCCCCACGTACTGGTGGCCGGCACCACCGGCTCGGGCAAATCGGTGGCGATCAACGCGATGATCCTGTCGCTGCTCTACAAGGCCGAACCCAAGGACGTGCGGCTGATCCTGGTCGACCCCAAGATGCTGGAAATGTCGGTTTACGAGGGCATCCCCCATCTGCTGGCTCCGGTCGTCACCGACATGAAACACGCCGCCAACGCGCTCAACTGGTGTGTGGCGGAAATGGAAAAACGCTACAAACTGATGTCCCATCTCGGCGTGCGCAACCTCGCCGGCTATAACCAGAAACTCCGCGAAACCCACAAAGCCGGCGAAAAAATCGGCAATCCCTTCAGCCTCACCCCGGACAGCCCCGAGCCGCTGGAGGAACTGCCTTTCATCGTGGTGCTGATCGACGAACTGGCGGACCTGATGATGCAGGCCGGCAAGAAAATCGAGGAACTCATCGCGCGGCTGGCCCAAAAGGCCCGCGCCTCGGGCATCCACCTGGTGCTCGCCACGCAGCGCCCGTCGGTGGACGTGATCACCGGCCTGATCAAGGCGAATATCCCGACCCGCGTGGCGTTTCAGGTTTCCAGCAAGATCGACTCGCGCACCATCCTCGACCAGATGGGCGCGGAAGCCCTGCTGGGTCAAGGCGACATGCTCTACCTGCCGCCCGGCACCGGCTATCCGCTACGCGTTCACGGCGCTTACGTCTCCGACCAGGAAGTGCATAAGGTCGTCGATTACCTCAAGTCGCTGGGCGCACCGCAATATGTGGAAGGCGTGCTGGAAGGCGGCAGTAGCGACGAGGAAGGCGGCGAAGCCGGTGAAGCCCCCGCCGAAGCCGATCCGCTCTACGACGAAGCCGTCGCCATCGTCCTCAAGACCCGCCGCGCCTCGATCTCGCAGGTGCAGCGCCAATTGCGCATCGGCTACAACCGCGCCGCCCGCCTCATCGAGGACATGGAGCGCGCCGGGCTGGTCTCCTCCATGCAAAGCAACGGCAACCGCGAAGTGCTGGTGCCGAACCGCGAGTAATTATATTTTTTACCATTAAAATGTCGGCTGTTCGTACAATGCACAAAATCTAATTATTACAGGAGAGTATTACCATGCCAGTCTACGCAATTTGGAATAACAAGGGAGGAGTAGGGAAAAGTTACTTGACGTTCCAGATTGCGTCCGAATTTGCGCGTCAAAATCCAAAAAAGAAGGTACTTGTCGTTGACTTGTGCCCGCAAGCAAATTCTTCCTCAATGCTGCTTGGCGGGATGTTTGACGGAGAAGAAAAACTCAACGAAATTCACTCAGTACATCCAAGACTGACGATTACCGGGTATTTTGAGGATCGTATCCGTAGTCCCTATGCGCCCCCCCGTTCTGGGGCCCAGTATGTTACGCAAGTAGTAAGTCTGAATAACCAAATGCCGAATAATCTCTATTTGGTTGTTGGCGATGAACAATTGGAAATTCAAGCCTCGCGGGTATCGAATGCGACAAATCCCGGCCCACCAGATGCATGGAGAATCGTCCATTTATGGGTTCGCGATTTAATTCAGGATGTTTTAGACAGTTGGGACAATGCCGACGCCGCTGTATTTATTGACTGTAATCCCAGCTTTTCAATCTATACGGAGTTAGCCCTTACGGCCGCAGAGAGACTCTTAATACCATTCTCCGCTGATGGTGCATCAAAACGGGCGGTCAAGGCGGTGCTATCGCTAATCTATGGGGTGACACGCAACCCGGGTGAACAACAGTCTGAATTCCATTTGAATTCCCAGCGATACAGGATGGCGCTTCCAAAGATATACATGTATATCGGAAATCGTCTGACGCAAATGAACAATTCATCTGCTTCCGCTTTCAAAACGGTAGTAGAAGAAATTGGGGAGGAAATCTGGAAAGTATGGCAAGCCACTCCCCAACACTTTTGCATCCATCCGAGCGGCGCATCGACCCCTGGAAATAAGCGAGCGTTTCGGAAAATGTTTCAGTATGAGGTTAACGATGCAAATAGCGCCTCTGTAGTTTCTAGCGCTTTGGGAATTCCGATTTCCAAGCTTACTGCCGGTGCCAAGAATGTTGCTGGAAAGAATATTGTTGTCAATCAGTCTCAGCTTGATAAACAAGTCCCAAATATTAGCGCGTTAGTAAAAAGCCTTGAATAATCTCATGAAAGCTATTTTTCTTGTTATCCTTTGGCTTCCGCTTTCGGTTTATGCCGCCACCCTCGACACCCTCAAGGCCTTCGTCCAGCAGACCCAGACGGTGCGCGCCCAGTTCAAGCAACAGGTGCTCGACAAGAAACTGGTTTCCACCCAGGAATCCAGCGGCAGCATGGAATTGCAGCGTCCCGGCAAATTCCGCTGGGTTTACGACAAGCCTTATCAGCAACTCATCGTCGGCGACGGCGTCAAACTGTGGCTCTACGACGCCGACCTGAAACAGGTCACGGTGAAGAAGCTCGACCTCGCCATCGGCGGCTCGCCCGCCGCGCTGCTGGCCGGCCAGGGCGATCTGGAGAAGCACTTCAACCTCAAGGACCTCGGCAAGCGCGGCAGCCTCGACTGGCTGGAAGCCACCCCGCGCGACAAGGACAGCACTTTCGAATCGGTACGCATGGGCTTCAATGGCGACACCCTGGAGATCATGGAATTGCGCGACCATTTCGGGCAGACCACGGTGATCCGCTTCAGCCATCTGGAACGCAACCCCAAGCTCTCGCCCGAAGCCTTCCGCTTCACGCCGCCCAAGGGCGCGGACGTCATCGGTGAGTGATCTGTTCGCTCAGGAGCACACACCGCAGGCGCCGCTCGCCGAACAATTGCGCCCCCAAAACCTCGACGAGGTCATCGGGCAGACGCATCTGCTCGGTGCAGGCAAGCCGCTACGCCTCGCCTTCCAGTCCGGCAAACCGCATTCGATGATCCTGTGGGGGCCGCCGGGGGTGGGCAAGACCACCCTGGCGCGCCTCATGGCGGATGCCTTCGACGCCGAATTCATCGCGCTGTCGGCGGTGTTCTCGGGGGTCAAGGACATCCGCGAAGCCATCGAGCGCGCCCAGATTTCCCTGCAACAATTCGGACGCCACACCCTGCTGTTCGTCGATGAAGTCCACCGCTTCAACAAGTCCCAGCAGGACGCTTTTCTCCCCTACGTCGAGCAGGGGCTAATCACCTTCATCGGCGCGACCACCGAGAACCCCTCCTTCGAGGTCAACAGCGCGCTACTCAGCCGCGCCCAGGTTTACGTGCTGACCGCCTTGTCGGAAGCGGAACTCGGCGAACTGTTCGAACGCGCCGCCGAGGTTGCCCTGCCCGGCCTAACTTTCTCGGATGAGGCCAAGACCATGCTGGCCGGCTATGCCGACGGCGACGCCCGGCGCCTCCTCAATCTGCTTGAACAGACCCGCACCGCCGCCAACACCGCCAAGGTCGCGGAAATCGACGCGGATTTCCTGCAAGGCGCCCTGTCGCGGGCGGCGCGGCGTTTCGACAAGGGCGGCGACGATTTTTACGACCAAATCTCCGCCTTGCACAAATCGGTGCGCGGCTCCAACCCCGACGCCGCCCTGTACTGGCTGGTGCGGATGCTCGACGGCGGCGCCGACGCCCTCTACATGGGGCGGCGCATCATACGCATGGCCAGCGAGGACATCGGCCTCGCCGACCCGCGGGCGCTGCGCCTCGCCCTCGACGCGGTGGAAACTTATGAAAGACTGGGCAGCCCGGAAGGCGAACTGGCGCTCGCCGAAGCAGTGATCTACCTCGCCGCCGCGCCCAAGAGCAATGCCGTCTACATGGCCTACAACGCGATGCGCGCCTTCATCAAGAACGACAAATCGCGCCCCGTGCCGGAACACCTGCGCAACGCCCCCACCAAGCTGATGAAGGAACTCGGCTACGGCCACCAGTACCGCTACGCCCACGACGAACCGGAAGCCTACGCGGCAGGCGAAAGCTATTTCCCCGACGGCATCCGCCCGACCTTCTACCAGCCCACCCCGCGCGGCCTGGAAGGCAAGATCGGGGAAAAACTGGCGCATTTGTGGGAACTCGACGAAAAATTTCGCAAACGGGGCTAACCCGCCCGTCATGTCTCCGCTCGACCGCTCCCACGCTGAAACTCTGTATTTCATTGGCAACCGGCGCATGGCTGCTGACGATGCCCAAGGCGCGGAGGCATGTTTCCGCGAAGCCCTGCGCCTGGCCCCCGATTTCGCCGAAGCATGGGGCAACCTCGGATTTCTGCTTGCCCGGCGCGGCGTGGCGGACGAAGCGGAAGACGGCTACCGGCGCGCCATCGCCCTCGAACCCAATCTCCCGCAACTCCACCTCAACCTGGGCGCGCTGCTGGCCGAACAAAAGCGTTTTGACGAAGCCGAAGCCGCCTATCGGCTAGCCATTCAGCTTGATCCCCATGCGCCAGCCCCCTGGTCGAATCTCGGCGTCCTGCTGGCCTGCCTGCGCCGCGACGAGGAAGCCGAAGAATGCTATTGCACCGCCCTCGCCCTCGACGGCAACTACGCCAAGGCGCGCTTCAACTTGAGCTATCTCCTGCTGCGCCAGGGCCGTTACGCGGAAGGCTGGCCCTGCCTCGAAGCGCGCGTTGACTACACAAACCTGACCACCCGCCTCGACTGCCCGCGCTGGCAAGGCGAACCGCTGGCCGGCAAATCTCTGCTGATCGGTTTCGAATATGGGCATGGCGACATGATCCAGTTCATCCGCTGCGCCGCGCCCCTCAAAGAACAAGGCGTCCGCCACATCACCCTGATCTGCCATCCTGCCCTGAAACCCCTGTTCCGCCGCCTGGACGGCGTGGACACCCTGCTTTCCTTCGCCGAGCCGCTCCCCCCGCAGACCTGGGACTATTGGACCCTGCCCCTGAGCCTGCCCGGCCTATGCCACACCCGCCTGGAAACCATCCCGGCCAGCCTCCCCTACCTGAGCGCCGCACCGCAAGCCGTCACCGAATGGGCCGCGCGACTGCCCCAAGAGGGTATCCGCGTCGGCCTGGCGTGGAAAGGTAACCCGAATTTCGAAAACGACGCCGACCGCTCGCTGCCCAGCCTGGAAGTCCTCGCCCCGCTGGGCAAGGTACCCGGCGTGAACTTCGTCAGCCTGCAAAAAGGCGCCGGCGAAGACCAGGCCGCCCATCCACCCGCCGGATTGCCGCTCCTCGACCTCGGCCCGGAAATAACGGACTTCGCCGACAGCGCCGCCATCGTCGCCAACCTCGACCTGGTGATCTGCGTGGATACCGCCATCGCCCACCTCGCCGGAGCGCTCGGCAAACCGGTATGGGTGATGCTCCCCGACTACAAAACCGACTGGCGCTGGCTTAACCGGCGTAGCGATTCGCTCTGGTATCCCGGCGTGATGCGCTTGTTTCGCCAGCGCGAGATGGGAAATTGGGAAACGGTGGTGGAAGAAATCGCGGCGGAGTTGGAAAAATTCGTCGCGGAACGCGGAAGACTCCATCTGTAGGTGCGACTTCAGTCGCACACCCTTACTTGATCGGATCGAGCCAACGGGATTGCGCCCGTTAGCCCTCCCACACCACCGGACATGCGGTTTTCCGGAGGATTTGAGCGAGATAAAGCGACATCCCGATTCCCCTTCCTTTCTGCCTCGCCTATAATGTCTTACATCGCCTTACTTTGGAATCCGACATGCTGACCACCACCTTGTCCAGCAAGGGACAGATCATTATTCCCAGCGCCCTGCGGGCGGCGCATCACTGGGAAGCAGGCACCGAATTCGTCATCGAGGATACCGGCGACGGGGTGTTGCTCAAGCCGCGCAAGCCCTTTCCGGCGACCCGCCTGGAAGACGGCCTGGGATGCGCGGGTTACGTGGGGCCGGCAAAAAGCCTGGAAGAAATCGACCTGGGCGTTAACGAGGCGATCCGCCGTCAGTGGGCGGATGAGGCCAAGTGATTGCCGTTGATACCCATGTGCTGGTGCGTTACCTGACCAACGACGACGCCGAACAGGCGCGCCGTGCGGTCGCCTTGCTCGGCGGCGAGAATGGGGTGTTTGTCGCCAAGACGGTTTTGCTGGAAACCGAATGGGTGCTGCGGACGGTGTATGCCCTTTCCAATGAGGCCATCCGCAAGGCTTTGCTGCATGTGTGCGGCCTGCCCAACGTGGCGGTCGAGGATGAGCGCGCCATCACCCACGCGCTGGAGGCTTACGCTCAGGGGCTGGATTTTGCCGATGCCCTGCATTGCGCTTCGGCACCCGATGTCGAGGCGTTTTATACTTTCGATGAGAAATTCGTGCGTCAAGGCGCAAAGCTGGGCTTGGCGGTAAAGCAGGTTCCTTCAATTTAAAAGATTACCCAATTCAAATATGGAGTTTTTATGTTAGACATCCAACTATTACGCAACGATCTGGACGGCGCGGCGGCGCGCCTTGCGACCCGCGGTTTCACCCTTGATACGGCGGCTTTCGCGGCACTGGAGGCGGAACGCAAGGACGTGCAGACCCGCACCCAGGAATTGCAGGCCAAGCGCAATGCGACTTCTAAGCAAATTGGTTTCGCCAAATCCAAAGGCGAGGACGTTTCCGCCATCATGGCCGAAGTGGTGAGCCTGGGTGATGAGTTGAAAGCCGCCGAAACGGCGCTGGAAGTGATTCAGGGCAAGTTGCAGGAACTCTTGTGGGGCATCCCCAACCTGCCGCACGAATCCACCCCGCTGGGCAAATCCGAAACCGACAATGTGGAAGTGCGCCGGATCGGCACGCCGCGCAGTTTCGATTTCGCGGTGAAGGATCACGTGGATGTCGGTGAAGGTTTGAAGCTGCTGGATTTCGCCACCGCCACCAAGATCAGCGGGGCGCGTTTCACCCTGCTGAAGGGCCAGTTCGCCAAGCTGCATCGGGCGCTCACCCAGTACATGCTCAACCTGCACACCAACCAGCACGGCTACACGGAAGTATATGTGCCGTATCTGGTGAACGCCGATTCGATGCGCGGCACCGGGCAGTTGCCCAAGTTCGAGGCGGACTTGTTCAGCGTGCCGCGTAGCGACGCCGACAAGCTGTATCTGATCCCCACCGCCGAAGTGCCGGTGACCAACATGGTGCGCGACGAGATCGTGGCACTCGAAGACCTGCCGCTCAAATTCGTTGCGCACACCCCCTGCTTTCGCTCGGAGGCTGGCTCCTATGGCCGCGATACGCGCGGCATGATCCGCCAGCACCAGTTTGAAAAAGTCGAGTTGGTGCAGATCGTCCATCCCGAGAAATCCTTCGAAGCGCTGGAAGAACTCACCGGCCACGCCGAAACCGTGTTGAAAAACCTCGATCTGCCTTACCGGGTGATGTCGCTGTGCAGCGGCGACATCGGTTTTTCCTCGGCCAAGACCTACGATCTGGAAGTATGGCTGCCGGCGCAGAACACCTATCGGGAAATCTCCTCGTGCAGCAATTTCGAGGCTTTCCAGGCGCGCCGTATGCAAGCGCGTTTCCGTAACGACAAGAACAAGCCGGAACTGCTGCATACCTTGAACGGCTCCGGTCTGGCCGTGGGCCGCACCCTGGTGGCGATCCTCGAAAACTACCAGCGCGCCGACGGTGGGGTGGATATCCCCACCGTGCTCCAGCACTACATGGGCGGACAAAAGAGCATCGAACCCGCTGCCTGAACCTTGCCAGCAGGCGGGGCCGACGCGCCCCGCCCCACTTGATGCGCCGCCTGCCCGGAAATATGCCTCTCTACCGGGAGGTATAACCAAAGTGCTATAACCGAGTTCACCCCGCTTCGGCTACCATACTCGCCCAAGGCAGGAGCTTTTCCCGCCCCGGTTATTTCTCCGCATCACCATTTGTTGCTGCGGCTCATGCGCGGATGATGCAATGCTGACAGCAACCCCTTCCACCCGACTTTGTTGTTCCTGTTCGTACTGGTATGGCCCGAGAACGGCAAGCCACGACGGGCACATCTATGCCATGGAAGACGCGCTCGGCTCTTGCCAGTTGCTCGAATATTTCGACCGCTCGGTCGTCGATTATTGTGACGACTGGGTACAATGGAGCATTCCTCGAATTGTTCCCGTCAACCAGCAAATCCTGAACTGCTGGGAATACCACCACTGCGGCTTTGAAAAGGGCGGCAAGAATGCCGAACTGCACGGTGTCTGCCCGGCCTACCCGAAACACGGACACACCTGCGCCTATCTGCGCGCCGCCAAGCCTACCCGGAAGGCAGAAGGCACGGCACGCTCGCTCTTGTGCACGTCCCCCCTCGATTGCGTGCGTTGCGACTTCTTCAACAGCGGACATCATGAAAAGCTGATCCTCGACCGGGATATCTCCTGGACCATTCCTTGGCAACGCAAAGCGGCATTCGAAGAGATCAACGGGGTGGAAGAAGATTACGGCGTGCTCGCCGCCATCGACGAAATTCACCTCTCATAGCCTTTGCCCAAAAACATCCGAAATTGATTGGTCGTGCATGACGCATGATCGCATCCTGGCGACCAAGAACAGCAGGACGTTTAAGCCGTTCTGCTCGACGTCGGAGCTAAAGGACTATCTGTTCAGCGCGATGAACGCGGGATTTAGCGCGAAGCGCGTCAGGAATAATCCGCCGGCAGGGAACCGACCGCCAAACCCGTCAAGGCCAGGCGTACCGCCGCATCGTCAAGTCGTTCGAAATCCTCGCGGTTGAAGGCGATGATGCCTCCCGCCAGTTCGTGCCAGGTAAAGCCGGAAGTCCATTCCGGCTGGGCATAGGTGCTCTGCTTGGCGCGCGGGAAGACGTACAGACGTCCGGGAACGTAAAGCAGGTTGTAGGGGGTTTCCAGGGCGTGGAGTTGCTCGATGGCGTTCCATGCCGCCTGCCTGTCGTCGAATGCCGCGCAGGCAACCGGGTAGGCAGCGCTACCGCCATTGTGCCGCCACTGTGGCGCCATCACTGGAAAGCCCGCCGGTTTGAGAAACATCTGGAAATGCAGGTGGTTCACCGAAGCGAAGGCTCCCACCGAGTTGTAGCCGAAGCCCACCCCATCGAGAGTTTCCCCGAGTTGCTTGGTTGCCTCCCACAAATAGTCGTGGCTCTCCACGTAGAGAAACTGCGGCAGCCGCGCTTCCCGTTCTGGAACCAGCAGGCAGTGGGAATCGACGAAAGGATACTTGTTGTAATACAGGGTGGCGCGCCGTCCGGCCAGTTCGCCCGCCCAGAATGCCTCTTGCTGCATGAACCCCTTGTTGAAATGGAATGCCGCCTCGTCGAACGGCAGATAGATGCCGCTCGGCACCCGCGTGGTAATGCGCTTGGGGCGAAACGAGCGCAAATGGTTGAATTGCACCTCCCACGGCCCGGCCTGTCGGGTTTCCGTGGGCTTGAGGTGCTCCAGCCCGATGGCCAGGATTTTCAGGAACACCAGCAAGTCTTCTTCCACCTCGGCGATATTCCTGCCGCCCTCCAGGTCGGCCTGGAAACGCACGCGCAACTCGGCATGGAGCTTTCCCAGTTCCTTTGCCGTCGCGGCATGAACTGCCGGATCGAAAGAGGCATTGGCGCAAACCAGGATGAATTGCCCGAGCCTGCCGCCATGAAGCAATTCGGACAAACCGGAAACGAAAGCCTGCTTGAAAGCAGCGCTGGAGGAAAAAGGATGGGAAGTCATGGTGGGGAATATCTCATAAAAAAACCGGTCGCGAAGACCGGTTTTTTCTACTGCATACAGCATGCGGCCTTGCGGCCGCACCGCTTTAGGCGGCCTGAATGTTCGAAGCTTGCTTGCCCTTCGGGCCAGTCGTCACGTCGAAAGTCACGCGCTGATTTTCTTGCAGGGTCTTGAAACCGCTGCCTTGAATTGCGGAGAAGTGGGCGAACAGATCGTCACTGCCGTCATCCGGCTTGATGAATCCGAAACCTTTTGCATCATTGAACCACTTAACAGTACCAGTTGCCATTTGTAAATCTTCCTAAAATTTTAAGAGTAAATGAAGTTGGGCTAATGCCCGGTAATCTATCGAACCAAGGAAAAAAGGGACAACTAAGGTACCGCAATTCGAAGCTTGAATTCCACAGACGCCGCCTAGATTATCAGGAAACGTGGGAAAATCAAGCTTTCTTTCTGCCCGAATGCCATTGCCTGCGCGGTTTTCGTCACAATGACGCGCCACCGCAACCGCCAAAACCCTGTAGACAGCCCGGAAATAGGCATACGACAAGGGAATTGGGCAACTTATTTTCCCTCTCCTTGGTAGAATAGTGCTTTCGGAATTATTTGAGGATCGCGTCATGACCACTTTGACCCCCAAGCAGATTCAGGAGCTCGAAGGGCAACTGAAAACCCGCCAAACCCAGTTGTTGGCGGAAATTCGCAACGAGTTGGCACAGTCCGGCGACCAGCATTACATCGACTTGTCCGGGCGCGTCACCGATCTGGGCGACGAGTCGGTAGCCGACATGCTGGCTGATCTGGAAGCCGCCCATCTGGACCGTCAGATCAACGACCTTCGCGACATCGAAACCGCCCTGGCACGCATCAAGGCCGGCGAATTCGGCCAATGCGCAGAGTGTGGCGACGAAGTTGCCTTCAACCGCCTGCAAGCCTACCCCACCGCTACGCGCTGCATTTTCTGCCAGGAAAAGCACGAGAAGGAATACGCCGGCGAAGGCCAGCACTCGCTGTAATCACCAGGTCGGACCAAGGTCCGGCCGTCACTCCCGTACCCTCCATGCCCCTCATCACTCTCGACAAAATTTCTCTCGCCTTCGGCCACGTTCCCCTCCTCGACCACGCCGATTTCCAACTCGACAGCGGCGAGCGCGTCGGGCTGATCGGGCGCAACGGCGCGGGCAAATCCAGCCTGCTCAAAATCATCGCCGGCCACACCAAGGCCGACGACGGCCTGGTCTGGCATGCGCCCGGCCTCAAACTCGGCTATGTGCCTCAGGAACCGGCACTGAATTCCCAGCACACGGTCTTCGAAGCAGTTGCCGAGGGTCTCGGCGGATTGAGTCAGTTGCTGCTGGATTACCATGAAGTTTCCCACGCCATGGGCGAGGCGGATGCCGATACCGATGCCCTGCTCGACCGGATGCAAGCCCTGCAGCACGATCTGGAGGCGCAAAACGGCTGGAGCGCGCAGGCGCGGGTGGAAACCGTGATGAGCCGCCTGACCTTGCCGGAAGACCTGAAAGTCGCCGAACTCTCGGGCGGCTGGAAAAAACGCGTGGCGCTGGCCCGCGCCCTGGTCGCCGAACCGGATGTGCTGGTACTCGACGAGCCGACCAACCACCTCGACTTTGCCGCCATCGAATGGCTGGAAACCCTGCTCAAAGATTTCTCCGGCGCGGTGCTGTTCATCACTCACGACCGGCGCTTTCTCGACAACGTCGCCACCCGCATCGTCGAACTAGACCGCGGCCTGCTTGCCAGCTTTCCCGGCAACTTCACCACCTACCAGGTACGCAAGGCCGAAATGCTGGCGGCGGAAGCCATCCAGGATGCCAAATTCGACAAGTTCCTGGCCCAGGAAGAAGTCTGGATCCGCAAGGGCGTCGAAGCGCGCCGCACCCGTAACGAAGGCCGGGTACGTCGCCTCGAACAACTGCGCCGCGAGCGCGTCGCGCGCCGCGAGCAACTCGGCACGGTGGCACTCAACATCGACGGGGGAGAACGCTCCGGCAAGCTGGTCGCGGAATTGGAAAACGTCAACAAGGCTTACGGCGCCAAAACCATCGTCCGCGATTTCTCGGCACGCATCCAGCGCGGCGACAAAATCGGCCTGCTCGGCCCCAACGGCGCGGGCAAAACCACCCTACTCAAGCTGATCCTCGGCGAAATCGCCGCCGACAGCGGCACGGTACGCCAGGGCACCAAACTCGCCGTGGCCTATTTCGACCAGTTGCGCGAGCAGTTGAACGAAGAAGCCACGCTCGCCGACACCATCAGCCAGGGCAGCGATTTCATCGAAATCGGCGGCGAGAAAAAACACGTCATCAGCTACCTCGGCGATTTCCTGTTTCCCCCGCAGCGTGCCCGCGCCAAGGTGAAATCGCTATCCGGCGGCGAGCGCAACCGCCTGCTCCTGGCGCGCCTTTTCACCCGCCCCGCCAACGTACTGGTACTCGACGAGCCGACCAACGACCTCGATATCGAAACCCTGGAACTGCTGGAGGAACTGCTGCTCGATTATTCCGGCACCTTGTTCCTGGTCAGCCATGACCGGGCCTTTCTCGACAACGTGGTGACTTCGGTGGTCGCCTTCGAGGGCGATGGGCGCTGGCAGGAATACTCCGGCGGCTACCAGGACTGGGTACGCAGCCGCGCACGAGTCGCGACCAAGCCCGAGAAAGTCGAAGCGCCCAAAGCCAAGGCGGTGCAGCCGGAAAAACCGGTGCAGAAGGCCAAGCTTTCCTTCAAGGAAAACCGTGAACTGGAAACCCTGCCGGGACAGATCGAAGCGCTGGAAAAGGAGCAGAAGGAAATCGGCACCAAACTCGCCGACGGCGAACTCTACCGCACCAATCCCGACGAGGTAAAACGCCTGCAAGCACGCTACGACGCCATCGACGAACTACTGTTGAGCAGTCTGGGGCGCTGGGAAGAACTCGAAGCCAAGCTGAAGGGCGCGGGGTGATATCCGCCCGGCTCCCGCTTTTGTTTATTCTCGCCTGGAACACCGCACTCCAGGCCGCCGCTTATCCTCCCTTGCAGCCCTATCTTGACGTCACCCCCAGCGGAAGCACCCTGCGCCCCCCTCCGGGCATCTATGCCGGCCCGGTTACGATCAGCAAGCCTCTCACCCTCGACGGCGCCGGCAAGGTGACCGTGGACGCCGGCGGCAGCGGCTCGGTACTGTTCGTTGCCACCGACGGCGCCACGGTACGCGGCCTGACTCTCCGCAACACCGGCCAGTCCCACGACCAAGTGGACGCCGCCATCACTATCAGCGGCAACGACAACCGGATCGAAGATAACGTCATCGACAACGCGCTGTTCGGCATCCACCTCCGGCAAGCCAACCGCAACCTGGTGAAGCACAACCGCATCCGCTCCAAAACAGCGGAAGCCTCGCTACGCGGCGACGGCATTCGCCTCTGGAACAGCGTCGAGAACCGCATCGAGGACAACGACATCGACGGCATCCGCGACCTAACCGTAATGAATTCGCCGCGCAACCGCTTCACCGGCAATACCATCCGCCACGCCCGCTACTCCATGCAACTGGTGTTCTCGCCGCACTGCGTCATCGAGGGCAATACCCTGTCCGACAGCATCACCGGCATCGTCATCATCAACTCGGACAACGTGACCGTGCGGCGCAACCGCATCATGCACCTGATGGAAACCAGCAGCTCGGGGATCGCCGTCAAGCGTAGCGGCGAAGCACTGGTGGAAGACAATGAAATTGTCCACTGCGCCGTCGGCATCCTCGCGGATTCGCCGATCAATCCCGATGAAAAGCTGGTCCTGAAAAACAACCGCCTCGCCCACAACACCACCGGCATGCAGTTCTACGGCGAGCGCGGCGGTCACCAGATCCACGGCAACAGTTTCGAGAAAAACCTCACCCAGGTGGTCGTCTTCGGCGCCGGCAACGCCCTCGACAACGACTGGCTCGGCAACTACTGGGACGATTACGAAGGTTTCGACACCGACCACAACGGCATCGGCGACAAACCCTACGAACTCTACGCCTACGCCGACCGCATCTGGATGGAGCAACCCAAGGCCCGCTTTTTCCGTAACGCCCCGGCACTCGAACTGCTGGATTTCCTCGAACGCCTCGCGCCCTTCTCCGCTCCCGACATGCTGCTGCGCGACCCGGCACCACGCTTCAACAAGCCAAAATAGCCCGTGCTACGGGATCCGCAGCCCCCTTCCTGCTGGCATCTCTCAAACATTGGTCGATTCAACCGATAAAAGAGTTATTCCCACAGCGATATTCCGCGCGAAGCTTGAGGAAAATGAATAATTTCAGGCATTTTGGTCTAAAATACGGGTAGGGAAAATAGTACCGGGAGACGCACCATGGATTTGAAAGATGCAGCACTCAACCTGAAACTGGTCAGTGCCGGCCTGCCAGCGCAAGCAGTATCATCCAGCAATGTCACAGCCCCTCCGCCGGCATCCGATCCGTATGCACCGGCGGCGAGTAGTTTGGTGCAACTCTCGGGTTATGGGCGAGCGCTGTCGGCGGTTTCGCAGTTTTCCAACGCTTTGCAAGCCCCCCCCACCTCGACTACTACCAGCATCAGTTCAGCCCCCGGCGTAGCAACCACCTCCTCGACAGCCGAGGCAACCAGCGGGACTACTTATGCGGTCAACGTCGCCCAGATCGCCCAGGCACAACAGATGTCCAGTGCCTATTTCGGTGACGCCAGCGCGAGCTATTTCACGCCCGGCAGTTTCACTATTCAGTCAGGCTCCACCAGCACCTCGATTAACGTCACCACTGGTTCGTTGAACGGCATTGTTTCCGCCGTCAACAGCGCCAATGCGGGAGTGACGGCTGCCGTTCAATCAGACAGCTTCGGGTTCAAGCTGGTACTGACCGGCAAGCAGACCGGCGCCACCAACACCATGTCCATCAGCGCCGCAGCCGGCGACCCATTCGGCTGGAGCAAGAATCTAGGGACGCTGGGACTGAGCCAGAGCCAGGCGGCGTCAGACGCGAGCTACACCATCGACGGTACAGCGGGAACCAGCACCAGCAATCAGAACATCGCAGTCGGCACGGGTGTCACCATGAGTTTGGTCGGCACCGGCGCCACCCAAATTACCGTTGCGCCGAATTACCAAAGCGCTCTCGCCAACGCCCAAAACCTGATATCGCAATACAACGTGTTGCGGGGCAACGTCAACCAATTGACCGCTGCCGGCGGGCAACTGGTTGGCGATACGACGGCAAGCCAGCTTTCCGCCGACCTATACAATACTGCTCAAAATACCGTCGCCAATCCTGGCTCGACCCTAACCACCTTGGCGCAGGTCGGCATAACGACGGCCTCGGAAAGCAGCGCCATTGCGCTCAATAGCAGTACCTTCCAGGCCGCCTACAACAGCGACCCGCTAGGGACTTATGCCCTGCTCAACAATATCCGCCAAAGCTTCACTACCCTGACCCAAAACTACGGCGGTTCCAGTGGAACACTTCAGACGCAAAGCAACACCGTCATGACCAACATTCTGCAAGGTATCCAGAGCGTTCTGGCCAGTTCGGGAGTATCCCAATCTACGGGTATTGGAATTTATCAGAATGAGATGCTATACAACTCGGTGCAGTCGCAATATTCGGGAATTTCGTTGTTTGTTTAGAAGCGCATGCATGGTGGTCATGCCTGGCCAAGTTGCGCCGGCCAACCCGCTGAAAGTTGAAACAAAAAAGCCCGGAGCTTTGCGCTTCCGGGCTTTTCCATTATAACAACCTGATTTATTTTGCTTCTTTTTTCAGCTCCATGATCGCCGTCACGGTTTCCTTGGATGCGGAAGCGAACGCCCCGGCCAGCATCGATTTGGCTCCCGTCTTGTCGCCGCCTTCGACCTTTTTGATCACGTCCGCCGCGCAACGGTGGAAATTGGCATGTTTGGATACCAGATCCTTGTAATGCGCCTTGGAGTTAAATTTTGCACCGTCACCATAAATC
The DNA here is from genome assembly GCA_018336195.1 of Sulfuricella sp. Classification (GTDB taxonomy): domain Bacteria; phylum Pseudomonadota; class Gammaproteobacteria; order Burkholderiales; family Sulfuricellaceae; genus JAGXQV01. The sequence continues at coordinate 26,418 of JAGXQV010000147.1, forward strand.
CATTTCCCCAGGTCACACAGATTATCCTTGCAGACCGTATCGCTCTTGAGTTGCTCCGTGCTGGTGCCATCGATAAATTGGGTCAAACGGACTTTCCATTTGATGTGTGCCGCAATCGCGTCATCGAAATTCATGCAGGTCTCCTCTATTATCAAAAAACAATTTTAACTACACAAAAAATCAAGTCTTGAAACGCCCCACTACATTTTGCATGTTTATCGCCAACTCTTCCAGTAACCGGATGGTATTCGCGGTTTCCTGGAAGGATTGGCTGTTTTCTTCTGAAAGTTTAGCGATGCTTTCCACCTTGTGGGCATTCTCCGCATTGGCCTGACTTTGTTCCTTGAGGGAAACCGAAATTTCGCTGACCGCCTCGACCACCTGCTGAACGCCGGATTTAATCTGATTGATCGCCTCCCCCGCCTGGTGAGCCAGGGAAGTACCCTCGTTAACCCGTTCCACCCCTGAAACCATGCTGTTGATCGCCGCCTTGGTACCGCTCTGGATTTTGCCGATCATCGAGGCAATTTCCTGGGTCGAGTTGGCGGTGCGTTCCGCCAGCTTGCGCACTTCATCGGCCACCACCGCGAAGCCCCGCCCCTGTTCGCCGGCCCGAGCAGCTTCGATGGCGGCATTCAAGGCGAGCAGGTTGGTCTGGTCGGCAATTTCCTTGATCACGTTGACGATAGCGGAAATTTGGTCGGACTGCTTACCGAGTTCCTGGAGGATTTGCGACGAATCGCTCACTGCCTCGGTAATCTGGCTCATTTCGGCAGCCGCCTTGTGGATCACCTCGCTGCCATGGGTAGAGAGTTCGCTCGACTGGGTGGAAATTTCCTGGACATGTTCGGCCTGACTCGCCACGCCATCGATATTGTAGGTCATTATTTCCACCTGAGCCGCCATGGAATAAGCTTCCGAGCTTTGGACCTGGGAGTTGGCGGCGACTTGGGCAGAAACTTCGGCCAAGCTGTTGGTGGTGGTCAAGACGCGCTCTGCGCTTTCCTTGACTTCGCAGATAATGGATTGCAGCTTGTCCATGAAGATATTGAAGACTCGCGATACCTCACTGATTTCGTCGTGACCTTCGACTTTGAGACGGCGCGTCAGGTCGCCTTCGCCTTCAGCAATGTCTCTCAACCCGGCGGATACATAATCGAGAGGACTCGTCACGGAGCGAGTGATAAACACGTAAACGAATAGAATCACCGGAATCAGCAAGCCCAGCGCAACCAGGATGATCTGGTAGCTGAAGCTGCGCACCGTGGCATTTACCTTGTCCAGCGAGATGCGCATACTTACCGCGCCGAGCATCGTTCCTTCGGGAACCGTATGGCAGGTCAGGCAATCCTTGCCCAAATAGTTTTTCAGGGCAGGAACGGGGATCACCGCACGCAGGCTTTCTCCTTTGCCGTCGTTGACCACCTGAAAATAGGACTTGCCGGTTTGCATGACCTGCTGTTCGACGGCGTCGGTCTGGGTTTCACCAGGCTCGCCAGAGCCAAAAACCTTGGAGACGTTTTCGCCGCGGATCACCCGCAACTCGCGAACATCTTCGGATTGGCGGATCTGGTCGAGATACACGGCACGCTGGGCGATCGTACCGGTAATCATCATGCCGGTGAGACCGGCCATGGTCATGCGATGGACGCTTTGAGAAAAATCGCGTGCTTGTTCGATAGCAGTGCTTCGCTGTTCATTGGTCGCCCACAAGATCATCCCCGACCAAGCCAGCGCCAGAATAAGGGTAATACCGACGACCAAACGCACCCAGATTTTCAGGTCGCGTATTTTTTTCATCTCCGTCCACCTCTTTTTCTTGGTTCTTGGTGACCACTCGGGACTATAACGAGTCCTTTTCCTGACTCTTTTCCACTGCAAAGGGAATATTAGGCCAATCATGGAAAAAAAAAAGCTATTTCATGGAAAATCCGCGTTTTTTTTTGCCTGGCGCAACAACCTGTACCCACCCCCATTCTTAGATATCACGGCCAATGATACAATTGCGAATTCAGCCCCGGTAGCTCAGTGGATAGAGCAACCCCCTCCTAAGGGGTAGGTCGGACGTTCGATTCGTCTTCGGGGCGCCAAACTCAACCAAAATTAGAATAATCATTGCCAGGCCGCTCCCCCTGTTGCGTCCACGCCTGGAACGCCAGAAAGATCGGAAAATGGAGATTTCAAGCATGGCCTGCGCATACCGTAAGAATTTACTCGCTTTAGTGATCCCCGCATTGTTTGCTGCGGGAAATGTCCGCGCCGGCGACGACGATCAAGTCCTCCAACTCCTGCCGCTCTCGCTCGAAGAGTTGTTCGCCACCAAGGTAATGACCGCCTCGCGGCGCGAGGAAGCGCGCGAACAAACCCCGGCGCACATTCTGGTTTTCACCCGCGAGCAGATCCGCGACCGCCGCTACAACAATCTCGCCGATTTGCTGGAAGACCTGCCGGGTGTGGATTTCCAGCGCGGCACCCGCTCCTCGCAATACAACTATTTCACCTTCCAGGGGCAGATCAGCAACACCAAGCTAATCATCATGCTCGATGGGGTGCGCATCGACAACCCGGTGGGCGGTTCTATCCCCATTGCCGAAAATTTCTCGCTGTTCCACGCCAAGCAGGTCGAAGTGCTGTATGGCCCGGCTGCAGCGCTCTACGGTGCAGATGCGATGGCCGGCGTGATCAACATCATCACCGACCGCGCCGAAGGCCAGCCCACCGCCACGGTGAGATACAGCGCCGGCTCCTTTGATACCCAGGAAGGCTCGCTGCTCGCCTCCACCCCGATCGGCGAAGAATCCGGCCTGTCGGTCGGAGTCAATCGCCAGCGCTCCGCACGTGCCCAACTCGACCAATATTATCCGGGGCTGTTCCCCAAGGTAGACGCCAAGACCTTCAGCGGCACCACGGTGATTCCCGCCGCGCAGCGTGAGAATTACACGGGCGGCCCGACCGGCGGAGAAAGTGATTACCTGCGTCTTGACGCGGGCAAGCAATTCACCTTCGGCTATTACCGCAACCTTTACCATAGCCCGACCAGTACCGGCGACACCTCCAAGAACGCCCTGTACCTGTCCGATGCGCAAATCCGCAACGAAATCCAGACGTTCTACGGCAAGGCCCGTTTCAATTGGACCCCGGCGCTATCCGGCGAACTGGTGATCGACCATTCCCAATGGGAAGTCGAGCCTCAGTCGCGCTACTACAACATCTACACCGACTTCCGTGACGTCGGTTACCTGTACAGTTCAGGGCGGCGGCGCGGCATCGAACAGAATGTCACCTGGCAGGCCAACGAGAACCATGTCGTGCAAGCCGGCGCAGGCTTCAAGGACTACCACGCGGTGGTTTCGCCCAACCTGCCCTCGCCGTACGTCGAAGGCCAGCAATACGTGTATCCCTCCACCACGCTACCCATCGCCATCACGTCCATGGATTACCGCAACGAGTCGGCCTACGCGCAATGGCAGGCCAAGTGGACCCCTGACCTTTCGACCACTGCCGGGGTACGCTACGACCACCACTCGGTATACGGCGGCAGCACCAACCCGCGCGCCGGCATCGTCTGGCAAAACCAGCCCGGCAGCTTCATCAAGCTGCTGTATGGTGAAGCGTTCCGCGCCCCTTCCCCGGATGAATTCCTCAATGCCTACGGCACCTTCACCGGTGCCAAGCAAGGTGACTCGTTCATCGGCAGCAACTTCCGCGCAACCAACCTCAACCTCAAACCGGAAAAGGCCCGCGAACTGTCGCTTACCTGGGACTGGCGACCGCGCAACGATTTCAACTTGGTGGCGAATGCCTATGTCACCCGCGTCAGCGACGTAATCGTCACCCAGAGCGATGCCACCCCCATCCAATACATTCCCGGCGCGCTGCTCACCAGCACCTCGATGAAGGCCAACAACGGCATGGATCGTTACTACGGTCTGGACATCGCGCCGCAGTGGCGTATCCCGCTGGGCGCGGGCTGGAACGCCGACCTGTGGGGCAGCTATAGCTACGTACAGGGCAAAATCCAGGAAACCGATGGCGGCATCGAATGGGATCAGGCGCTTATTGCAGAACAGAAGGTCAAACTGGGTGCCACCTTCCGCCAGCGCGACTGGCTGACCATCACCGCGCGGATGCTGGCAACCGGCCCGGTCACCACGCTACGCAAGATCGGCAATAGCGGCGACCGACTGGAATCCCCCGGCTACGCGGTGGCCAGTCTGCATTTCGGCTTCCACAAACTGGCCGACCGCAAGTTGTCGGCCTACGTCGACATCTACAATCTTTTCGACCGTCGTTACTACGCCGCTCACGGCAGCGCCAGCACCACTTTCGTGCAAATGCCCCAGCCCCCGCGCAGCCTGAACCTTACGCTGGAGTACAAGTTCTAGACTGACTGGCAGAATTCAATGTTACGGCTAGTCATCGCAACGTTACTGGGACTTTCGTCCCTCTTTGCTCACGCCCAAAGCGGAGCGGTGTCGGAATACGGACTGAAGGCCGTGCTGCTCTTCAAGCTGCCGCAGTTCGTCTATTGGCCGCAGGGCGACAAGCTTCCCACCACACCGGTGCTGTGCGTACAAGGCGCCAACCCGTTCGGCGGCACCTTGCTGCAACTGGTACGCAACACCGGCATTCCCACTGAAATTCGCCAGATTGAAGGCTCTGCCGGTTATGCCGGGTGCAACATCCTGTTCATCAGTCGCTCCGAAGCAGCGCAAATGGACAGCCTGTTGCAGCGTCCCGCCCTCCGCAACATCCTGACGGTTTCCGATATTCCCGGTTTCGCACGCGCCGGCGGCATGGTCGAACTGGTGCTGGAAGGCGACACGGTAGGCATCAACCTCAACCGCAAGGTTGCCCAGCGCCAAGGCCTGGACTTCAACGCCCAATTGCTGCGCCTCGCGCAAAGGGTGGAACAATGACCAGACGCACCATCGGCAAGCGGCTCGCCGCCGCGTGGGACCGGAAAACCATCCGCGCCAAGCTGTTGACCCTTTCCTCCCTGACATTGCTGATCGGCGCCCTGTTGGTGCTGGTGCTGGTCAATTACCAGCACCACCGCCTACTGCGCGGCGAGTGGACGGATACCGTGAATGCGCAAAACCGTCTGCTCGCCACCAACCTGCAGGCGGCAATCAGCTTCTACGACAAACGTGAAGCGGCGCGCCTCCTCCATTCGCTGTCGAGCAATCCGGCGGTGCTGCAAGCCCGCACCGTCATGCCGGACGGCGCGCTTTTTGCCGGCTACCTTCATCCCCAGGAAACCGAACGCACCTGGCCGGCAGCCGGCAAGGCCGAGGCCGGCGTCGAATTCTTCGAGGACGTGCTGTTTGCCTGGTACCCGGTGCTGGAAAACAACCGCGTTCAGGCGCGCCTGGAAGTCCTGATTTCCCTGAAGGGCTTCCACGCCGCGATCAGCCGCACCCTCGCCGAAACCGCGGTAATCCTGACCCTCGGCCTGCTGCTCTTCTTCCTGCTTTCCGGCTATATGGTGCGGCGCATTTCCGCACCGATATTGAAAATGAGCGACTTGGTCGGGCGAGTGGCGCTCGATTCCCAGACCTCGGACCGGGTAGCGGTGGAAAGCCGCGACGAGATCGGGCGCCTCGGAGCCGGCCTCAACATCATGCTCGACACCCTGCAATTGCGCGAACGCGAGTTGACGCTCTACCGCAACCACCTCGAAGAACTGGTGGAACAGCGCACCCAGGCTCTGAGCGAAGCCACCGAGGAGGCTCATCGCGCCAACCTCGCCAAGTCCGACTTCCTGGCGCGCATGAGCCACGAAATCCGCACCCCGATGAACGCCATCATCGGTCTTACCCGGCTGATCCTCAAATCGCGCCTGGACGCCCAGCAGCGCGACTACCTGGAAAAGGTCGCGGCCTCCTCCGATAGCCTGCTCGGGGTAATCAACGACGTACTCGACTATTCCAAGATCGAAGCCGGCAAACTTTCCCTGGAAACCATCCCCTTCGACCTCAACCAGATGCTTCACGGGGTTTCCGGGGTGATCGCCCTGAAAGCGCATTCCAAAGGGCTTGAACTGCTCTTCCAGATCGCCCCCGATGTACCGCGCCGCCTGCTCGGCGATCCCTTGCGGCTGGGGCAGATTCTCGTCAACCTCGCCAGCAATGCCGTCAAATTCACCGAGCAAGGCGAGGTCACGATACGCGTGCAATTGCTGGAGCGCACCAACCAGCAAGTCGCCCTGCGCTTCTCGGTGAGCGACACCGGCATCGGGGTCTCCCCGGAACGCCGGCGCGACCTCTTCACCCCCTTCACGCAGGGCGACGACACCATCACCCGGCGCTACGGCGGCACCGGGCTGGGCTTGGCGATTTGCCGCCAGCTCTGCGAAATGATGGGCGGCGAAATCGGCCTGGAAAGCACCCCCGGCCAGGGCAGCACCTTCCATTTCACGGCACGCCTGGGAATGGATCACGAACGGGTCAACGCACCGGTACGAGCCGAACAAATCTCCGGGCTGCGCGTGCTGGTGGTCGACGACAACCAAAGCACCCGCCTGATCCTCACCGAAATGCTCAGCTATCTGGAGATGCGTCCCGATACCTGTGCCAGCGGCGCCGCAGCCCTGGCCATGCTGGACGCCGCGATGCAGGCTGGCGACCCGTATCGGCTGGTGCTGCTCGACTGGCTGATGCCCGGCATCGACGGCATCGAAACCGCGCGCCGCATCAACCGTAACGACAAACTGCGCGGCAGCGCCCCGGCCATCCTGATGATCACCGCCGGCAGCTACGACGTGGTCATCGGCCACATGCACAGCGCCGGACTGTCGCATCTGCTCACCAAGCCGATCAATGAATCCTCGCTGCTCGACGCGCTCCTCGAAATTCTCGCCGGCCATGCCGTCATGGATGCGCAACGCAAGGAACGGCGGCGCCAGCGTGAAGTTTCACCGAATTTGCAAAATATTCAGGGCGCCCACATCCTGCTGGTCGACGACGTCGAACTCAACCGCATGGTGGCGATAGAAATCCTCCGCGAAACCGGAGTACACATCGACGTCGCCTGCAACGGCCGGGAAGCCGTGGAGAAGGTCAACAACGGCGCCTACGCGCTGGTGCTGATGGACATCCAGATGCCGGAAATGGACGGTCTCACCGCTACCCGCGAAATCCGCGCCAATCCGCGTTTCCAGAAACTTCCCATCATCGCCATGACCGCCCATGCCATGACCGGCGACCGCGAACGCAGCCTCGCTGCGGGGATGAACGACCATCTCACCAAACCCATCGACGCCGATGCCCTGATCGCCGCGCTGGTGCACTGGATCGACCCCGCTGCGGTACCGCAAAGCGTTGCAGCCTCCGCAGCACCGACCGAAGCAGCGGAAAGCGACTTCATCCCGCCGCTGGATGGCGTGGATACCCGGACCGGCCTGAAAAACACCATGAACAGCCCGGCCCTGTACCGCCGCATCCTCCGGAGTTTCGCCCAGGAATTCGGCAGTGCCGACCATGACATCCAAAGCGCCGTCAACGACGGCTCCCTCGAAGGCGCCCGGCGCCGCGCCCATTCCGCCAAGTCGTCCGCCGCCACCATCGGAGCGGAAACCCTTGCCGATCATGCCCGCCGCTTGGAACAGAAACTCGTCAGCGAGATTCCCAGTGAGCAGGAAATGCTCGGTTTCAGCGCCGAATTGCGGCGCGTGATCGCCGCCCTGGCAACCCTCGCGGGGAACGAAACAGCGCCTGACGAACAAACCGGGTTGCGAGATGCGGCGCACATCGGCCCATGTTTGGACCGTCTGCGCACGCTCCTAGAGAATGACGACGCCGATGCCGAAAGCGAACTGGCCGAACTCGAAAAACTGCTCCCCGGCCCGGACTGGCAGGATGCCCTGCGCGACCTACGCGAACAGATCGAGGATATCGAATACGAAACAGCCCTGGCGATGGTGGCATGCCTCGAAGTGCAATGGGGGAACCACCCGGCATGAGCCACTCTTCCTATACCCTGCTGATCGTCGACGACGAAAAGCAAAACCGCACCCTGTTGCTGGAGCTACTCAAGAGCGACTACCGGATCATCCTTGCCAAAAACGGCGTCCAGGCACTGGAAAGGGCCAGGGAACACGGCCCCGATCTGATCCTGCTCGACGTGATGATGCCGGAAATGGACGGCTACGCGACCATCCACATTCTCAAGGAAGACGAAAGCACTCGCGAAATTCCGGTGATTTTCATATCCGCCCTCGATTCAGCGAGCGACGAGGAAAAGGGGCTGGAACTGGGTGCGGTCGACTACATCACCAAACCCTTCCATCCCTCCATCGTCCTGATCCGGGTGCGCAACCACCTGCAAATGCTCCATCAGCGCCGTTTGCTGGAACAGCTTGCCCTGCTCGACAGCCTTACTGAAATCCCCAACCGGCGGCGTTTCGCCCAGATCTTCGAACAGGAATGGCACCGCTGCCAGCGCTGCAAACACCCGCTCTCGCTGGCGGTCGTCGACGTCGATCATTTCAAGCGCTACAACGACACCTACGGCCATGCCGCCGGCGACGAAGTGCTGCGCCGAGTCGCCCAGACCCTCAACGGCACCGCCCGCCGCGCCGGCGATTTCGTTGCCCGCTACGGCGGCGAGGAATTCATCGTCCTGCTTCCCGAGATGAACGGCACCGATGCACAGACCTTTGTCGAACAAATGCGCCAGGATGTCGAAGCCCTCAAGCTCCCCCACGCCACCTCGTCGGTGTGCCCGTGGATCACCGTGAGCATCGGCGCCACCACCCTCATCCCCGATTCCTCGCAACCCGATACCGATTTCTTCTGTCTCGCCGACTCCTTCCTCTACCAAGCCAAACGCGACGGACGCAACCGGGTGTGCTGGGGTTCAGCAGAGGCAAGGCAAGAAGGAAACTGATACCGGAGCAGAAGTACAATCAGCCAGGGAGAAACTGCGGTGCCGACCGGCAAGGGCCGGATTCCCCTTCCCGCCCAATTGCTGGGCAGGCGTCTTCGGGGTCGAGCTAGGAATAGCTAGGAGCCTGTCACTTCAACGCCGCCCGCAGCTTCTCCACGGTTTTCGGCTCGATGTCGTAGCCGATTTCCCAGCCGGGGTTGAGGGAGATACCGGCGCCTTCCCCCATTTTTTCCAGCACCCATTTGAATTCGGTGAGCAGGCCGCCGCCGAAGCCGGGAAACTCCTGCACTATCGGCTTGGCGCGCTCCGGGCTGGTAAACAGCAGCATCACCGGGATGCCGCTTTCGTCTTCCACGACCAGCGGTTTGGCGCTGGTGTTGAGTTGAATCCCGGATTTACTTTCGTCCTGGATGGGCATGAAGATTTCGGAATTACTCAGGTCGCGCAGAAAATCGGCCTCGGAAAGGCCGCCTGCATGGAGTGCCTCCAGTTTGCGTTCCAGTTCGGTACGGGCTTCGAATACGGTTTCGTTCACGGTGTCACCTGTTGAGGATTGGGAGCAGCAGCGGCTGCAGGGTTGGATGCGCCTTCGGCGGGCATCTTGGGTTTCGGCTTGGCCGGCGCGGGCACGAAATGGGGAGGCTGATCCAGCGCCATTTCGAAGCTGCCCTGCAACTCGCCGGGATCTTCGATTTTCTTTTCGACCACGAACATCGAGCAGTCGGCCAGATTGGTCATATATTGCCCGGCCTTGTCCTTCAGTACGTAATAGCCATCGCCGGCATCGTAAACATCGACCTTGCCGATCTCGCCGGCATCGGGCGGCATCTTGTAGCGGGTGATGCATTTCGGCCGGGCGGTCACCACCACCGAACGCATGTAAGCGTCATCCCAGGGATAGGACTTTTCGCGTATCAGGGTGATTGCCGTTTCTGCGCCGTTGATCATGTAAGAGGCGGTTTCGGCGGAGGAACAACCGCCCAGCAAGGGAAGCAAGACCAGGAAAAGGACGTTTCTGTTCACTTTTCGCACCGTTTCATGTGGATAAGCCGTAAGCCTAACGCGAATGTTTCGCGGCAGGCAAGAATTCCAGCGTAAGGTCGGTGCGCTCGGCGGCAACCTCCTTGAGCAGCCCGGCCAGCTTGGCGTAGTCGGCACCAAGTTTGGCACTCGCGGTTTCGCAGTCTTCCCAGACGATTTCCAGCGGCCCTTCCACGTCGCCGGTCAGGGCGTCCCACAGCGCATCCAGGTTACGCCCGAAGTGCGCGGGCAGTTCTAGTTGACGGGCCAGTTCGTCGTAAAAGTGCGCAGGTGTATCGATGTTGGTGAGGCGGCAGCGTTTCATTGGCAGTCCGATATTTCGACAAAGGTTTGGTAATGATCGACCGTCACGCGGCGCATTCCGCTGGCGGAAAACAGCAGGCGTTTGGCGCCGCGATGGCCGCCCCGGTAATCGAGGTCGGCTTCCCGCCAGTTGCCGGCGGGCAGGCGTCCTTCGTGGTTGCCGAAACGGTCGCCGCCGATACTCTTGCCGTGCAGCGCCGGCACGCTCCACAAATCCCGGCCGGGCTGCCAGCCTTGGCGTTGGGCATCTTTCTTGGTGATGAATTTATCCGGCAGACGGGCATTGCGCGAGGCGTTGAGCGCTTTCAGAACACTCCTCAATTCGGCTTCGTCGATCTTGAAGGGGAGACGCTGGTTGAGGGCTTGCGCCGCACTGTCGCACGACATCGCCCCGGCGTTGGGCGCGCCGAGCAGGAACAGGAGCGCCAGGACCGCCGCACGGAATTTTGCTGGTGTTGGGTTTATCATTGCGCTAGTTTACACCAGCATCGCTTGAAAATACCCGATGATTTTGATATGGTAATAGCCATTATTTCAGCAAGGAAACCGTTAATCATGGAAAACCCGCCCATCCCTTTGACTTTCGAAGACGCCCTGACTTACGTCGCTCAGGCCGACCATGCCGCTTTCGTGTACCGCCCGGTATTCGAGGACAACCCCGAAGAAGCCACCGGCGCCCGCGTGCTGGTGCTGTTCAGTGACGACGAGGGCGTCAAGCTGCGCTATGCCGCCGGCCCCCTGTTCATGCACGCCTTCTTCGAAGATGAAATCATGCCGGTCGCCGAGGCACCGGAAAAAGCCCGGGCGATGCGCTACATTCCCACTCGCTACGAAGAGGAAATGTTCACCAGCAACCTGCAAAATGCCATTCAGGCACTGATGGAAAATGCCCGTTTAGTAGCCAACGGAGAGGTTCCCCAGAAAAAGAAGATCATTCCCCTCCATCCGGCTTAACGCAATTTTCGCAAAGCGAATCAGCGTCCTGCTCTCCCGCGGGGAGAACGTTAGGAGAGAGAGGAAGCGGTTCCTGCCGGTAGAACGCCGCCAAGTGCCGGTACACCGCCGCATAAGCAGCCTTGAGCCGCGCCGGATCGACGAAAAACGCTTCGCTGGCGACGGCGAAGAATTCCGCGGGATGTTCGGCGGCATAAGGATCGAGCGCGGTTTCCTCGCCATTGTCGAGTTGCGCGTTGATGGCCGCGAAGGCGGCGGAAAAATCCCGTGCCCACTCCGTCCGGCTCATTCCGGCGTGCAGCGGCGGCTGGCCGCGGGGCGTGCCGTTGCGCATATCCAGTTTATGCACGAATTCGTGGATCACCACGTTCACCCCGGCCGCAGTGTCGCCCTCCTCCGGCCAGGACAGGATCACCGGCCCGCCTTCCCAGGCTTCGCCGGCGAGCACGTCGGCGTATTCGTGGACCACGCCGTCCTCGTCCATGAAACTGCGCGGCACGATGAATTCGCCGGGATAGACGACCACCTCCACCCAGCCCTCGTACCAATCCAGGCCGAGATTGAGGATGGGCAGCACAGCCTGCAGAGCAATGGTCAGACGCGCCTCATTGGAAAGGGAAAACCCCGCAGCGGATTGCAGCGCCTTTTCGCTGAGAAATTGCAGCGCCAATTCGTGCAGACGCCGCCGTTCGGCACCATCAAGGCGCGCCAGGAAAGGCATGTGCGCCTCCGCCCGCGCCCATTGCTCCGGCGTCACATGGCTGGCGTGCAGCATACGGCGGCGCAGCCATTTCTTCAGGAATGCGAACATGACAAAAATGTAAAACCCATGAATTTAAACGAATTGGCTACAATGCCCCACCTTGACCCGACAGGAGAATAAACCATCATGATTTCCGACACCAAGCGCTTCGAACAAGCCATCGCCGCCATCGACGCCGTCAATGCCGAAGACCCCCGTAAGGAAACCGCTCCAGACGGCAAGGAATATCCCAAGGAACTGTTGTACGGCATGCGCATGAGCGACATGCTCGACCGCTTCGCTCCGGAAGCCGACGAAGTCGTGAAGCTGGCGGTGCGCGCCCAGCACATCAAACGCTGGGCGATCCCGCGCAGCGACTACCCGATGGACGGCTTCGGCTACAAGCAGTGGCGCACCACCCTTTACAAATTCCACGCCGACCTGGTCGCCGACATCCTGCGCGAGGCCGGCTACGACGAGGAAACCATCAAGCGCGTCCATTCCGCGGTGCGCAAGGAAGCGCTCAAGCTCAACAAAGACACCCAGATGGTGGAAGACGTCGCTGATCTGGTGTTCCTGGAGCATTACATCGAGGAATTCGTCCAGAAATACAGCCACTATGACCAGACCAAGATGTTCGACATCCTGCGCAAGACCTGGAAGAAAATGTCGGAGCGCGGCCACGAAGCAGCCCTGAAGATCGCCAAGATTCCCGCCCACCTTGCCCCGACCGTGGTGCAAGCAGTACGCGGCGAATAAGCCCTCCGTCTTATTCGGCTTCTTCCCGCCTTCCTGCAGAAGAAGCCGACTCTCTATCTCACCCGACTGCTTGGATTTTCAATCCCTTACATAGGGATTGCCGCGCCGCTCTTCGCCGAACGTCGAGGTCGGCCCATGGCCGGGAATGAAGGTCACGTCGTCGCCGAGCGGCCAGAGTTTTTCGCGGATCGACGCCAGTAGCGCCGCCTGGCTGCCGCCGGGGAAATCGGTGCGGCCTACCGCCCCCTGGAACAGCACATCGCCGACCATCGCAACGCGGCTGGGGGGGTGAAAAAACACCACGTGGCCGGGGGTATGGCCGGGAGTGTGGAACACATCCAGGGTTTCGTTGCCGATCAGCACCCGGTCGCCATCATTCAGCCAGCGATCCGGCTTGAGCGCGGCGACATGCGGCCAGCCGAAGCGGGCTGCTTGACCAGGCAGATCGTCGAGCCAATAGTCATCGGCCTGATGCGGTCCAATAATGGGAATTGCCAGATGTTCCGCTAATTCCCCAGCTGTGCCGACGTGATCGAGATGACCGTGGGTAAGCAGCAGATAATCGAGTTGCAGATGGTTTTCGGCGATGGCCGCCAGCAGACGGGCGGGTTCGCCGCCGGGATCGACCAGCGCGGCACGGCGGGTGGCTTCGCACCACAACAGGGTGCAGTTCTGCTGGTAGGGCGTGACGGGAATTATCAGGAATTTCATGGAACAGATTATATCGGGTAGTGCCGGATAAGGTAAAATAGCCGTTTTGCTCTACCCGGCAACGAGGAAACCCCATGCGTATTGAAGTTCATGTTCACGGCAGCCTGTTTTTTTGCAAGGGCGTCACCCCGACCCAGGTCGAAAACGGGTTGCACAAATGGCTGGAATACATGGATGTGGAAAACATCGGGGAAATGCGCAGCATGGAACGCGCCGAACCGGGCGTGACGTACGACCGCGCCGAACGAGTGCTGGACATCTGCTGGACGGGCGAAGTCGGGCACAGCTTCCAGCAATGCCTGCATCAGACCCTGCTCGACCTTGGGCCGTTGCTGTCTCAGGCCAGCGAAATCGAGTTGACCTATTTCCACGACGAAGAAGACCAGGACGAATACCAGATCCTGTTCGCCGGCCCCACCCCCGAAGCCATCCACCGGGCGCAACGCCAGCGCATGGTGGAGGATGTCGCCGGGCTGCTGTCGCGGCACTTCAGCGAAAGCGACGTAGGGCAGGTGTCGACCCTGGTCAACCAGCTTTTCGACAAGGATTGGGAAACCCGCCTCACCCAAGAGGAAAGCGAATTCCCGTCATCCGGCAACCTGATTCACTTCCGCCACAAACACCTGCATTAAGCCGCTCAATACGCCGGCAAGCTCACAGCCAGCGCAGCAAATGGTAGACACGGAAACCTTCCGAAGAGCGTGCCGGCCCCAGCACGACCGCGGCAAAGCGTTTTTTGTCGGGGTCGGCCGCTTGCAGCGCCGCTTCGGCGGAAGCCACCTCGGTCACGCAATTTTCGGGAAAACGCTTGCGTTGCCTGCCCGGCGCATGAATTACCACGTAGCATTCGTGCGCCAGAGCGCATTCTGGATCGAAGAGAGTTGAGTTCATAATCGGGCATTATAGCGGGCTACATAGTGTTTGCAGGGGCGCGCCGTTTGTAGCACAATCCCCTCAGTCTTACAGTTTTTTCGACAATAAATAATTTTAAAGAGGTTCAGGAAGATGTCTCATAAACATCCCATCATCGCGGTAACCGGCGCTTCCGGAGCCGGCACCGAGCCGGTGCGTACCGCTTTCGAGCACCTGTTCTGGCGGGAAAAGGTCAAGGTCGCGACGCTCGACGGTGAAGCCTTTCACCGCTATACCCGCGATGAAATGAAGAAGGAAGTGGAAAAGTCCCGCAAGAAGCAGGGACAGGCGATTTCCCATTTCGGTCCGGAGGGCAACATCCTCGACAAGCTCGAAGCGGTTTTCCGCGAATACGGAGAATCCGGCACCGGACAGCGCCGCCACTATCTGCACAACGACGCCGATGCACTGCAACACAACCAGCCGGCAGGCACTTTCACCCGCTGGGAAGCGATCCCGGAAGACAGCGACCTGCTGTTCTACGAGGGGCTGCATGGCGGCTACATCTCCGGCGACATCAACGTTCCACAGCACGTCGACCTGCTGATCGGCGTGACCCCCATCGTCAACCTCGAATGGATCCAGAAAATCCATCGCGATTGCGCGGAACGCGGCTACTCGCGCGAAGCGGTGACACAGACCATTCTCGACCGGATGCACGATTACGTGCACTACATTACTCCACAGTTTTCGCGCACCCACATCAATTTTCAGCGGGTACCGGTGGTCGACACCTCCAATCCCACCATCTCGCGCGATGTGCCGACCCTCGACGAGAGTTACGTGGTGATTCGCTTCCGCTATCCCAAAGGCGTGGATTTCCCGTATCTCCTGCGGATGATCCACAACTCCTTCATGTCGCGCCCCAATACGCTAGTCATCCCCGGTGGCAAGCAATTGCTGGCGATGGAAACCATCCTGTTGCCGCTGCTCCACGATTTGAAGGAGAAAAAGCGCTCCGCCGCTGGATAAATCCTGCGCAGCCTTTTCGGTGCCAGCAAGCAAAAGAGCCGCACGAAGCGGCTCTTTTGCTTGCTGGCTTGCAGGCGTTACGGCCTACACAGCGACATTGCCTCGTCGAGCAGTTGTTCCGGCAGCGAATCCAGGCATTCGGCAACCAGTTCGGCGGCCTCGAAAGTCTGGAAGGTATCGGCATCGATGTCGCGCATCAGCACCAGCGCCGCGCCGACGATGCGGATGAGTTCACCCCGCTCCTTTTTCAGTTGGCGGTTTTCCGTCCGCAGCAGGCAAACATCCCTGACCGAGAGACGTTCCGCCTTTTCAGCGTTTTTTTCCATGCGGTGGATTTTAAAGCAAACCCCACCGTCAACCCAGCCCCCTTGGAAAGCCGCGACTGTCGCGGCACTTCGCGGCATCACCTTGGAGAAGCGCGTAAACAAAGGGCTTCGGCGACGTCGAATCGATTGCTTGACGGCGGCATAAATGCCCCCCATGCTATGCGTTTTTTCCGCCTTCTCCGGAGATGAACCGCCAGACATGCCATGCATCCCCATGACCGCCTGACCTCCTTCCTGAGAAGCCATTCCGGAGCAATGATCATTCTCGGCTTCGGGATCGTGGTCGCCCTGATGGGATGGCTGACTGTTTCCAGCCTGTTGCGCCTCAACGATATCCGCGCCAACATCGCGGACATCGTCACCCAGCACAACGAACACGCCGGTCTGCTACGCCAGATGTACCAGACCACCCGCGACCGCTCCCTGATTTTGCAAAAAATCATTTCCGAAGCCGACCCGTTCACCCGTGACGAACTCTCCGTGCGGGTCGATGAGCTGGGCGCGGAATTCGCGCGGTTGCGTTCGCGCTTCATGGAACTCGACCTGCAACCCGTCGAAAGGACGCTCCTCGAAAAGCAGGGGCTGGCCTCGGCGAATACCAAACCCCTCCAGTACAAGGTCATCGACCTCGCTAAGGCAGGTCGCCAGAGCGCCGCCCAACAAGTGCTGGTGCAGGAAGTGATGCCCGCGCAGGATGCCGCGCTCACTGCCTTGAACGACCTGCTGGCCTTCCAGGACGGTGAAATCAAGCGCCACGCGGAACTGGCCTACAACAGCGAGCGCAAGGCGTTTGCCTTCCTGGTGGCGGGCGGCGGAATTTCGATTCTGCTGAGTATCGCCATCGCCTTTACGGTGCGCACCCAGATCAAGAACCTGATCGCCCGACTGTTGGCGACCTCGCGGGAACTGGAAGAAAACGCCCGCGAACTGAAATACCAAAAGATCGCTCTCGACGAACATGCCATCGTCAGCATTTGCGACGCCGCCGGCAGGATTACCTATGCCAACCGCAAGTTCACCGAAATCAGCCAGTATTCGCTGGCCGAGCTGATTGGTCATGATCACCGCCAACTCAATTCCGGCCATCATCCCCGCGAATTTTTCCAGGAGATGTGGCGCATCATCGGCAGCGGCGTCACTTGGCACGGGCTGCTGAAGAACCGCCGCAAGGACGGGACGTTTTACTGGGTAGAAACCACCATCGTGCCGTTCCTCAACGAACAGGGCAAGCCGTACCAATACGTATCGGTGCGCACCGACATCACGCTCATCAAGGAAGCGGAGGAAGTCCTGCACCGTAGCAAGGAAGAGCTGGAACAAATGGTGGCCGAGCAGACCGCCGAACTGCGCGAACGCGAAGCGGAACTCCACAAGCTCGCCACCACCGACACCCTTACCGGCATCGCCAACCGCCGTCGCTTCAACCTGGCGCTGGATGCCGAATTGCTGCGCGCCGACCGCCACGACATCCCGCTCGCCATAATCCTTATGGACATCGACCATTTCAAACGCATCAACGACACCTACGGCCACCCCACCGGCGACAGCGTGCTGGTGGAATTCGCCCGGGTGGTGGAAGCCAACATCCGCGCCAGCGACCTGTTCGCCCGCTGGGGAGGAGAGGAGTTCATCATCATGGCCCCCCATGTGGAGGGCGAAAGTGCGCGGGTTCTGGCCGAAAAACTCCGCGAAAGCGTGGCCCAATTCCCCTTCACGGAAGTCGGCACTACCACCTGCAGCATCGGGGCCACCACTTACCGGGCCGGGGAAAGCGAGCAGGAACTGCTGGCCCGCGTCGATGTCGCCCTCTACCAAGCCAAGCAGAACGGGCGCAACCGCGTGGTCATGGGCTAAGAAGCCGTCGAAGCGGGACGCAATGCCGGATGGGCCGGACTTTGGCCTGGGCATCGGAGATGCCGTCGAGAATCCCCACCATCACCTGGATCGGCTCCTCGTGGGACACCGCGCCGATGCAGTGCAACGGTAACGCATGCAGGCTGTCGAGAAAATCCACCAGACGCGCCTTCATTGCCGCGAAGCGCTCACAGCCCGGCACTATCGCGCTCAGCCGATCCGCCACTTGGGCCTGATGCCAGGCACTGGCCAGCATCCCTCCGAAAGCGTAAGCCCCGGTCTCGTTGAGGCGCGAGTCGATATACAGCGGCACGACAACGCCACAGTTGACGATTTCGGCGGTCTGGCGCGCGTGCGGAAATTCCGAGCAAAACAGCGCTTCGATACCCGCCCCGGTAAGCTCGGTGCCACAGTCGGCCGCCTGTTCACGCCCGCTAACGGTGAGGTTGTTGGAAACCCGGGGATGCGCATTGACCCGGTCGAGCCGCTTGTAATCGGCCTCGCCAATACAGGATCTTGGGCACTATGGCTAAACGCTATTTGAACAGTTCGTCCAGTTTCGCCCGGGGGTTATCGGCGGGTGCAGGCGGCTCAGCGGGATTTCCCCCGAACAATGCGTCCAGCCCAGCGCGAGCACTGCCCTGCTGGCTGCCAGGCAACGCCTGCCAAGCCTTGGCGCTGGGCTGAAAATAGCCGCAGAAATTGGCGCGTAGCTTGTCGTTGACTTCGTCTGCCACCGGCTCGCGACATGCCTTCGCCACCGACGGCGCATAAAATCGGCACATCCGGCACACGTGCAGATCGGCATGACAGGCCGGACATTCCTCGCGCCGCGCCAGCGGCAACAGCATTTCGCCGAGCGGCGCTCCGCACCGCCAACACGACAGAGATTCCGTCATGAAAGTTTCTCCTACTTCCCCATATCGAAAAACGGGATGGTCGAAAAATACGCCACGGCAAAAATCGCGGCGAGATACACGATAAAGCGCAGGGGATTGTCGCGGATCACGTCGCGCAAGGTGCGGTTGGTTCCCGCATTGAGCTGTTGCGCGTACTCCTCGCGCATCCGCACCGCCCGCTCCGCCTGATAATCGTCCAGCAAGCGACGCGCTGCTTCGCGCTGGTCGTCGTCGCGCAACCACAGTGCCGGGGTGGAGATGCCCCAGTTCCCGGCGGGTGTCTCGTAATAGTCGATCCGGTGCTCAGCCAGCAGCGCCCGCACCTCCTCCACTTCGTCATCCGGCACCCCGTTCAGGGAAAAAATTCTAAGCGCCATAAGGCAACCACTCCTGTGCTATGTCGGAAATTATCGCATTCCACCAAAGGTAAACAAAGCCCGGCTAGAACAATCCCCTACCCCTTTACCAGGGTTTGTTCCAGGAGAAATTAGGCCGCAAATCCCTGTCAATCAATATGCCAAGGGTATATTATCGATTTGTCATAACAATTTTTTACGAGGCTGATTATGGAAATGTTCTGCCCCGACCATGAAGTCTGCTGCACCTGCAATCACTGGGCCGGGGTAAGGACCGTCGATGACAACCGCTTCGTCCACAGCGTCGGCGACGTCGGCGGTCTATGCAGCTTCTCCGGCAACAACTGTTTGGCGGATCAGTCCTGCATCGTCAAGCAATGGTCAATGTGGGACGGGTGGGGCGACATCACCAATTTTTCCACCATCAAATGCTGGGAATATACCAGTTGTGGATTCGAGGATGGCGGCCAGAACGCCATGAAATTCGGCACCTGCCCAACCTTTTACCTCTATAGTGAGCACCGCCCCGCTTTCGAGCGGAGGATGTGCCACCTGCGCCACAAACAATTGTTCACGGAAATCCAGAAGCAACTGCCGATAGGCAGCCATTCCCAGCCAACCTAGCCCGGCAAGCCCTCGCGCACCCGTGCCGCCTTAAGATGGCTGTCCAGCCCCTGC
The DNA here is from genome assembly GCA_018336195.1 of Sulfuricella sp. Taxonomy (GTDB): domain Bacteria; phylum Pseudomonadota; class Gammaproteobacteria; order Burkholderiales; family Sulfuricellaceae; genus JAGXQV01. The sequence goes on from JAGXQV010000147.1 coordinate 45,814, forward strand.
AAACGGCGGGTCAACCAGGCAAGCACGCCGATCCCCAGCACGCAACCGCCGAACAGGGTGGCCGGCACGCCCAGGTGATGAGCGACGCTTCCCGCCGCCAGACTGCCCAACGGCGCCATGCCGAGAAACGCCACGGTAAAATACGACATCACCCGCCCGCGGAAATGATCGTGCACCAGGGTTTGGATAATCGTATTGGAAGACGCCACGGTCATGATCATTCCCAGCCCCACCAGCACCAGCAACGGCATCGACAGCCACAGCACGGTGCTGAAGGAAAACGCCATGAGGCTGGCTGCGGCAAGAAACGGGGCTTTCGACACCATCCACGCCACCAGCGCGACGTTGCGGCGCGACGCCAGGACCCCCGCCCCCAGCAATGAGCCGATGCCCGAACAACTCATCAGGAGTCCCAGGGTTCGGGCGTCGCCATGGAACACCTCGCGGGCATAAAAGGGCATGAACACCACCACCGGCGTCAACAGGAAGCTGATGGTCGCCACGATACCCAGCAAGGTGCGGATCGGCTTGGAGTTCCAGGTATAGGCGACCCCTTCGCGCAACACTTTGAGTAGCGGTTGGCGCTGCGGCGCTTTATGCCCGAGACGGATACGCAGCAACGCCACCACCACCACCGCATAACTCGCCCCGTTCAACAGGAAACATACCCCTTCCCCGCTCAGGCTGACCAGAAAACCCGCCAGCGCCGGGCCGAGGAAACGCGCCGAATTCATGGCAAAAGAATTGAGGGCGATGGCATTGGCGAGATCGCTGCGATCGCGTACCAGCATGGAAATAATCGATTGGCGGGCCGGGGTGTCGACCGCATTGATGAGGCCCAGCCACACCGCCAGCGCCAGCAGGTGCCACACCTCGACCAGCCCGCTGAACGTCAAGGCCGCCAGTACCAGGGTCTGGAGCAGGGAAAGCGATTGGGTCAGGATCATCAAGCGGCGCCGGTCGTGGCGGTCGGAAAACACCCCACCGAACGGCGCGAACAGCAGGATCGGAAACTGGCTGGCGAAGCCGACCAACCCCAGCACCAGTACCGAGCCGGAGATTCGGTACGCCAGCCAGGCCATCGCCACCTGTTGCATCCAGGTGCCGATATAGGAAACCATCTGCCCGATGAAGTAGGCCCGAAAATCCCGGTGGCGCAGCGACCGGAACATGGCCGTCATGAAGTTGTCACGCATGGCACGTTGATACAGGGGAAGCGAACGCCTGTCAAATCAGGGATCGGCAAATCGGCACAGGCGCCCGACCAGATGGCACGCCGGGGAAACTACTCGTAGCCGAGACTCTTGATGGCCCGTTCGTCATCGGCCCAGCCGCTTTTGACCTTGACCCAAACTTCCAGGTAGACCTTGCCGTCGAAGAGTTTTTCCATGTCGAGGCGGGCCTGGGTGGAGATTTCCTTGAGCTTCGAGCCTTTGCTGCCGATCAGGATGGGTTTCTGGGTTTCCTTGTCGACGATGATGGCGGCAAAGATGCGGCGCAGGTTGCCCTCGACTTCGAACTTTTCGATCTCGACGCTGATGGAATAGGGGATTTCGTCACCCGAGAGGCGGAAGACCTTTTCGCGGACGATCTCGGCGGCGAGAAAGCGTTCGCTGCGGTCGGTGATTTCGTCGGCGCCGTAGACCGGCTCGCCCACCGGCATTACCTCGCGCAGCGCGGCCAGCAACTGGTCGAGATGCAGGGCGCGCTGGGCGCTGACCGGAATGATGGCGACAAAAGAAAACAACGCGGCGAGCTTTTCGATGAAAGGCAGCAGGCGGCCCTTTTCGTCGATGCGGTCCACCTTGTTGACCACCAGCAGCACCGGTCGGTCCTTAGGCAGCATGGCCAGCACTTCCTCGTCGCGGCTGTCGAAACGCAGCGCCTCGACCACGAACAGCACGGCATCGACATCCGCCATGGACTGGGTGACGGCGCGGTTCATGTTGCGGTTGAGGACGTTCTGGTGTTGCAACTGGAAGCCCGGCGTATCGACAAAGACGAATTGCACCCCGTCGTCGGTGCGAATGCCGTTAATGCGATGGCGGGTGGTTTGCGCCTTGCGCGAGGTGATGCTGATTTTCTGCCCGATCAGGTGATTGAGCAGAGTGGATTTACCGACGTTGGGACGACCGACGATGGCGACGAAACCGGCGCGAAATTCGCTCATGAAAGGATACCTAAGGCGTTTTGTGCCGCAACCTGCTCGGCAGTGCGGCGGCTGCCGCCCTCGCCCAGAGTGCGGATATCGAGGCCGGGAATCAGGCACTCGACTTCGAAATGTTGCTCGTGCGCTTCGCCGCTGATGGCGATCACGTTGTATTGCGGCAGAGGGACTTTGCGCCCTTGCAGATGTTCCTGGAGCAGGGTTTTGGGATCCTTGCCCAGGGTTTTCGGGTCGAGGGTTTTAATCAGCGGCTCGTAAAGCGTGTTGATGATCCGTTCGACCTCGATGAAACCGCCATCCAGGTAAATCGCCCCGAAGATCGCTTCCAGCCCGTCGGCGAGAATCGAGGGACGGCGGAATCCGCCGCTTTTCAATTCGCCCTCGCCCAGCAGGAGATAATCGCCCAGTTTCAAGATCACGGCGATGTCGTTGAGGGTGGATTCCTTGACCAGATGGGCGCGCATCCGTGACAAATCGCCTTCCGCAACCTTGCCGTGGAGATTGTAGAGGCGGGTGGCGGTCACGCAGTTGAGAACGCTGTCGCCGAGGAATTCCAGGCGCTCGTTGTTGAGGCCGCCGCAACTGCGGTGGGTGAGCGCCTGGCGCAACAACTCGGGCTGATTGAAACGGTAGCCGAGCTGGCGGCTCAGAACGTCGGGACTCAATTGAGGCAAATCAGTCGCTCTTGGCGGTCGAGGCCTTGAAATCGACCATCAGGCTGACGTTGGCGAACAACGGAGTTTTCACCGTGTATTCGACGCTCATCACCATATCGCCGTCCGACCCCTTGTTGATAATCAGGTCTTCCGCGCCGATGCTGGAAATATTGTCGATACTCGCCCGCTTCGAATAGGACATGCGCAATTCCTTGCTGCCCAGATTTTTCAACTCGCCGGCGCCTTCCATTGCGGCAAACACCTTCTTGATGTTGAAATAATCGACGTAAGCCGGCACCATCTTGGCCCCCACCAAACCGACCAAGGCCAGGACCACCATAACGACAACCACGCCGCTCAGGCTAACGCCACGCTGTTTGTTTAAGTTCATGCCGTACCCTCCTATTTGATCGAAAGCCCGATGCGCTTGAAATCGTCGAAATTCCACCAGATCATGAATGCCCGCCCGACGATGTTGCGATCCGGCACGAAGCCCCAGTAGCGGCTATCGTTGCTGTCGTCGCGGTTGTCGCCCATCATGAAATAATGGTCGGCCGGCACCGTGCAGGTGAAACCGTCCTCATTGTAATCACAGTTCTGGCGCATGGGAAACGGCCGCACTTCGTGAAAACGGATGTTCGGCGAATCGGGTTGAACCAGGGTCTGGTGGATATGCTCGCCGAGGGTTTCCAGATACTGGGTGGCAGTCACGTAATTCAGCCCGCTTTTGACGTAGCTGTAATCCCCGACGCGCTCCATTTTCAGCGGATGGCCATTGATGGTGAGTTTCTTGTCGCGATAGCTGATCTTGTCGCCGGGCACGCCGATTATTCGCTTGATGTAATCCAGCGAGGGATCGTCGGGATAGCGGAACACCATCACCTCGCCGCGCTGCGGCTGGCTGATTTCGATGATTTTCTTGTTGATGACCGGCAGGCGGATGCCGTAGGTGTACTTATTGACCAGGATAAAATCGCCCACCAGCAGGGTGGACATCATCGACCCGGAAGGAATTTTGAACGGTTCGACGAGGAACGAACGCAGCACGAACACCACCAGGATCACCGGGAAAAAGCTCTTGGCGTACTCGACCAGCAGCGGCTCCTTGCCATCGGCCGCGCGGCGGGGCTTAAGCAGGTAAATGTCCGCCAGCCAGAGAACGCCGGTAACGACCAGCGCGATGAGCATAATTAACGGAAAGTTCATTGTTTTCCTTGGTAATGGGTGATGGGTAACGGGTGATGCGAGGGTTTGTCTTTACCCATCACTCATCACCCATTTCCCATTACTATTTGTTATCCACCTGCAGAATCGCCAAAAACGCTTCCTGCGGAATCTCGACGTTGCCGACCTGCTTCATGCGCTTCTTGCCGGCCTTCTGTTTTTCCAGCAGCTTGCGCTTGCGGGTGATGTCGCCGCCGTAGCACTTGGCGATCACGTTCTTACGCATCGCCTTGACGTTCTCGCGGGCGATGATCTGCGCGCCGATGGCCGCCTGCACCGCCACGTCGAACATCTGGCGCGGGATCAACTCGCGCATCTTAGCCGCCACTTCGCGGCCCCGGTACACGCTGTTGGCGCGGTGCACGATCACCGACAGCGCATCCACCTTGTCGTTGTTGATCAAGATGTCCACCTTGACCAGATCCGAGGCGCGGAATTCCAGGAATTCGTAATCCATCGAGGCATAGCCGCGCGACACCGATTTGAGCTTATCGAAGAAGTCCATCACCACTTCGTTCATCGGCATTTCGTAGGTCAGCATCACCTGGCGGCCCATGTACTGCATATTCTTCTGGGTGCCGCGCTTGCCGTTGCACAGCGTCATCACCGCACCCACGTAATCCTGCGGCACCAGGATGGTAGTGGTGATGATCGGCTCTCTGATCTCCTCGATCTTCGAGAGTTCCGGCAACTTGGAAGGATTTTCCACTTCCAGCACGGTGCCGTCGCGTTGCACCACCTCGTAGACCACGGTCGGTGCGGTGGTAATCAGATCCTGATCGAATTCGCGTTCCAGGCGTTCCTGGACGATTTCCATGTGCAACAGGCCGAGGAACCCGCAACGGAAGCCGAAACCCAGCGCCTGCGAGACTTCCGGCTCGTATTGCAGGGAAGCGTCGTTGAGCTTGAGCTTTTCCAGGGCATCGCGCAGCGCCTCGTATTCGTGGGACTCGACCGGATACAGCCCGGCGAACACCTGCGGCTTGATTTCCTTGAAGCCCGGCAACGCTTCGGTGGCGCGCTTGCCGGCGAGGGTCACGGTATCGCCGACCTTGGCCGCCTTGAGCTCCTTGATCCCGGCGATGATGAAACCCACCTCGCCCGCCGCCAATTGGCTGCGCTGCTGGGATTTGGGGGTGAACACCCCGACCTGCTCGCACAAGTGCTCGGTGCCGCCGGCCATCAGCATAATCTTGTCCTTGGGCTTCAACACGCCGTCGACCACCCGCACCAGCATCACCACGCCGACGTAATTGTCGAACCATGAGTCGATGATCAGCGCTTTCAGCGGCGCGTCCATCCGGCCCTTGGGTGCGGGAATCCGGGCGATCACCGCCTCCAACACATCCTGCACGCCCAGGCCGGTCTTGGCCGAGCACAGCACCGCGTCGCTGGCGTCGATGCCGATGATGTCCTCGATTTCCTTGATGACGCGCTCCGGCTCGGCGGAAGGCAGGTCAATCTTGTTGAGTACCGCCACCACCTCGACACCCTGTTCGATGGCGGTGTAGCAGTTGGCCACGCTCTGCGCCTCCACGCCCTGCGAGGCATCCACCACCAGCAGCGCGCCTTCGCAAGCGGACAGCGAACGGCTGACTTCGTAGGAAAAGTCCACGTGGCCGGGGGTATCGATGAGATTCAGGCGGTACAGCTTGCCGTCCAGCGCCTTGTACTCCAGCGCGGCGGTCTGCGCCTTGATAGTGATGCCACGCTCGCGCTCGATGTCCATCGAATCGAGCACTTGGGCCTCCATCTCGCGGTCGGACAAGCCGCCGCACAAATGGATGATGCGGTCGGCCAGCGTCGATTTGCCGTGGTCGATGTGGGCGATGATAGAGAAATTGCGGATGTTATCCATACTTCCTTGCAGTAAAAAGGGCACGTCGGCGTGCCCTTCAACGGATTTGGTAAAGCGCGGATTTTAACGGATATTGATGAAATTAGCATCCTGAACGTGGGGCCGGGACATAATCGGCTTCGTGCCGCAGCCCCATGAAATCTCCCACCGCGGAAACCTCGAACCCGCGTCACTCATCGTGCTGCCCCCCCGGAATGCTCATCAAAATGAGGAGAAAGTGGTAGCATCGCAGCCGCTTGCCCATATAAAAACAATCCAACGGAGGGGGAAACATGTTTCACCACGAATTCCGGGCCACTCGGCCCACGGTTTGCCTGGGCGTTCTTGCCGCGCTAAGCGCCGGCGTCGCCCATGCCATCGACACGGAACCCGGCAACTACACGGCCTTGCCGCCCGGCTCCAACGCCCTAGGGTTATATTATCAGCACGTCGCACGCGATGAGCAGTACGCCAACGGCAAACGGGTGGGCGGCAACCTGTCGCTCAACAGCGACATCGTCCAAGTGAGATACGCCCATTACACCCAACTCGGCGGCTACACCGTCGCACCGGGATTCATCCAAAGCTGCGGACACACCGAAGGCGGCGGAACGGCCGCCGCCCTGAGGCGCGCCGGCGGGTGCTGGGACACCGTCCTGGGCGGCACGCTGTGGACCATCAACGATCCGCGCCAAGGCCGCTACCTCGGGTTCTCCCCCTACGTCATCGCCCCCAGCGGCGACTACGACCGCAACAAAGCCCTCAACCTGGGGGAAAACCGCTGGAGATACGGGATGAATGCGGGATTCATCACCCCCCTGTTCCTCCGTTTCCACCTCGACGTGGTCGGCGACATCGTCGCCAGCGGAAAAAACACCGATTACGGCCCCGCAGGTGCCACCCTGGAACAAGGAACCGTGTACAACGCGCAATTCCACCTGCGCTATCAGTTCGACCAATCAACGCGCATCTCCGCCTCCTACCTGCACGACTGGGGCGGCGAAACGGCGGTCAACGGCGTAGCGCGCCATGATCGCAAAAACCAGGGCCGCTACCGTATCGGCGCAGCGAAATTCCTCGATCCGAACAATCTCGTGCAGCTCGAATACGGCGCGGACACCCATGTAGAGAACGGTTTCCGCGAAAAAGGGCGGACGATACTTCGCTATGTCAGGATTTTTTAAACCAGCGCACATCCCCCCTCACCGCGAAGCGCTCTCCGCGCGCCTCCCCAACCATTCCAGTACCCCCGCCCCGACCGCCCGCCCGCTGGCGAAACAGGCGGTAAGCAGATAACCGCCGGTAGGGGCTTCCCAGTCGAGCATTTCGCCGGCGCAAAAGAGGCCCGGGTGAGCACGAATCATCAGATGTTCGTCAAGTGCTTCAAAACGGACGCCGCCGGCGCTGCTGATCGCTTCGTCAAGCGGGCGGGGCGCGATGAGACGCAGCGGCAGAGCCTTGATGGCGGCGGCGAGGCGGGCGGGGTCGGCATAGGTTTCGGCGTCCAGACATTCGCGCAGCAGGGCGGCCTTTACCCCTTTCAGGCCGGTGCGGCTTTGCAGATGGCTGGAATGGGAACGCGAACCGCGCGGTCGCGCCAATTCGGCATGCAGGCGGGCGACGTCCCAACCCGGCGCGAGATCGAGATGAAGAACGGCTTCACCGGAGGCGGCAATAGCATCGCGCAGACGCGCGGAAAAGGCGTAGATCAAGCTACCCTCCACACCGTTTTCGGTCACCACGAACTCTCCGGGGCGGGTGAAAATGTCACCGCCCGGATCTGCAAAGCTGGCAACCACGGTTTTGACCGGCTCCCCGCCATGACGAGTACGAAAATGTTCGCTCCAGGGCGCGTCGAAACCGCAATTGGCGGGACGCAACGGAGCGACGGGGATGCCGCGCCGTTCGACTAGCGGCACCCAGGCGCCGTCGGAGCCGAGCTTGGCCCAGCTTCCGCCGCCCAGGGCCAGCACCACGGCGGACGCCTGAACGACGCGCTCGCCGTGCGGAGTATCGAAGCGTAGCGCGCCGTCCGGCGTCCAGCCCAGCCAGCGATGGCGGACGTGGAACTGCACGCCGTCGCGACGCAGGCGGTGCAGCCAAGCGCGCAACAGCGGCGCGGCTTTCTTTTCGAGGGGAAAGACCCGACCCGAACTACCAACAAAGGTTTCCACGCCAAGTTCTTGCGTCCAGTCGCGCAACTCCTGCGGCCCGAATGTCGCGAGTAGCGGCGCGATGGCGGCGCGTTGGATGCCGTAGCGGCTGAGGAAGGCATCCTGCGCTTCGGCGTGGGTGAGGTTCAGCCCCCCTTTGCCGGCCAGCAGGAATTTTCGCCCCACCGAGGGCATGGCATCGTATAGATCGACGGCCACGCCGCCGCGAGTGAGTACTTCCGCCGCCATCAAGCCGGCAGGGCCGCCACCGATGATGATGACGGAAAATTGTCGAGATAAGTTCGATTCCATTTTTTGGATATGGGAATATTCCTACGCGGGAATACGCCATTTGTGCCGTTGACAAGATTTGACCAACTGCTAAGCTAACATCAGGTTGTTTCAAGGGCAAACTCGCTGAAAGGCGGGGACGCAAAACCTCCGGTCTAACTGGGTATTCCATACGATAGCGGGGTTGCCGATTCGGCGTAAGTCAGCCATTCGCAATGCGTTTCAGCGTTAGTGCTCCCAGCGGTTTTTCTGCCTCTTGAAGTAACACCACCCAAACAAGATGCCGCTTTGCGACGTCTCCGATTCAAGAAATGTTGGAGATTTACCATGTCCAGACCCAATGCCCTGATCGTCGATTCTTCGACTTTCGTGCGCGGATTCATCAAGAAAGTCCTGGTCGAGGAACTGAAATTCGATAAAACCCGCGACACCAGCGATCACGGCGAAGCCATGCGAATGCTGGAGGCGGACCGTTCGATCAACTGGGTATTCGGCGAATGGGACGGCCCCGCGCTTCCCGCCCGCGAATACCTGGAAAAAATGCGCAAATCTGCCGCGGGCAAGCAGGCGAAATTTGTCATGATGTCCTCCGGCGACGAAAATTCCGCGCGGGCGCTGGCCATTCGGGAAGGCGCCCAGGATTACCTGTGCAAGCCGTTTTCCCAACAGCAGTTGAGCCGCAAGATCCAGCGCCTGGCCGGGCTGGAAGAACGCCGCCAGGCGGAGCGCGTGCGGCTCGACACCACCTGCGAAATCGATATCGGCTTCGATGCATTCCAAACCTACGGCGGGGATTTGCTGGATATTTCGGCGACCGGCTGCCTGGTCAGGACCAGCCAACTCCAGCAAGGCTACGGGCGCATCGACGACATCGGCACGGTGAAATTGCTGCCCGGCGGCAAAAATCCGCTCAACATCGACGTCAAAGTAAGACGCCTGCAATACGACAAGAACAGCACCGACCCCTTGAGCAACACCCAGATCGGCCTGGAATTCTACGACATGGGAGCAACCGTCAACGCCAAGCTGGCGGCGTTCATCGAGTCGTGCAAGAAAACCCGCTGAACTGACCCGCCAAAATAACCGGGCCGTTTCGACACATCGAAACGGCCCGGTTGTTTTTTACCGAGGGACGGATTACGGCTTCAGATACACGAAACCTTCCCTGGCCTGGAGCCGCCCGATTTCCGCAACCCCGGAGGGCACGATGGTCGCGCTGGGCAATACCGTTTTGGGGTCGATCTTGTTGGCCTTGAGGGTATTGTTGCAGACGCGGAATTCCACCCCCCTGTCGGCCAATTCTTCCACCGCGATGTTGTAGGGATTGCCGTTCTTGTCCTGCGCGTCTTCGAGGAGGAAATTCACCCCGTCGCCATGCGTGACCACCACGATCTTCGCCTTTCCGGCAGTGGCTTCCAGGTGATTGCGGATATTGTTCAGGGCCGCCCGCGCCACCTTGCTGTCGTTGACGTGATAGACCACTTTTTCCACGTCGCCGCCCGGCCCGGCGGCATACGCCGACAGCCCGAACAACATGACGGCGAATGACAGTACTACACGCTTGAGCCAGCTATAATTCATGTTCGTTCTCCTTGGGTTAGCCGGATTCATTTTATACCCGACAATTTTATTCAACAATACTCAGGAACAGCCGATGAACCATAAAATCACCCGACACCTGACCATTCACGGGCGCGTCCAGGGTGTGTCCTACCGCGAATCCCTGCGCGAACAGGCGGAAAACCATGCCGTAACCGGCTGGGTGCGCAACCGCCGCAACGGCACGGTGGAAGCCACGCTACACGGCGGCACGGAAGACGTGCACGAAGTCATCGCCTGGTGCCGCCGCGGACCGCCGCTGGCATTGGTCGAGCACGTCGAAGTCGACGAAGGGCAAGGCGAATTCAGCGACTTCGAGCGGCTCGGAACAGTTTGAGCGTCCGGTTATTGGAATAGACGCTGCAACCCCTCCAAATATTCCATCGCTCCCGCTTCGCCCTCGCCCGGCGCCCACGGCGCGCGTTCCGCCGGAGTCAGCGCTTCATACGGGCCGGCCTTGGCCTCGAAGAATACGCAGCCCGGCTGCAACGCCACGATGGTATGAAACAGCCCATGGGGAATGTCCACCGCAACCGCCGCCCCGCCCGGCTCGATCAGCGCCTTCGCGGTGACCGTGCCGGCCGCGTCGAAAAACACCAGCCCCATCCTGCCGCGCAGGGCCAGGATGGTTTCATCCTTCGCGGCGGCGGCGTGGCAATGGGGCGGCACGTAGGAATCCGGCTCGATGGCGTTGAGCAGGCGGTGGCAGGGAAATTCGTTGACCGGATGGAAATTGTGGTTCTTGCGACGCCGCGGCGATGCCTCCGCTTGCGCGGTAACGCTGTCGAGCAGCGCGGTGTCGATGATGGTAGCGGTTTTGCTCATTGGATGCCCTTTGGTTAATATCTCGCTTCGTATTTTTTCACGAAAGTCCAGACCATGATACAAGTCCTGCTCGCCAATCCGCGTGGTTTTTGCGCCGGCGTGGATCGCGCCATCGAAATCGTCGAGCGGGCGTTGGAGCTTTACGGGGCGCCGATTTACGTGCGCCACGAAGTCGTGCACAACAAGTTCGTGGTGGAAAGCTTGCGCGCCAAAGGCGCAATCTTCATCGAAGAACTCGCCGAAGTCCCTCCCGGCAGCACCCTGATCTTCAGCGCCCACGGAGTTTCCCAGGCCGTGCGCCAGGAAGCGGAGGCGCGCGGATTCAAGCTGTTCGACGCCACCTGTCCGCTGGTCACCAAAGTTCATCTACAGGTTGCGCGGATGCGCGCCCAGGGCCGCGAAGTCATCATGATCGGCCATCGCGGCCACCCCGAAGTGGAAGGCACCATGGGGCAGGTCAAGGACGGCATGTACCTGGTGGAAAAACCCGAGGACGTCGCCAACCTGGAAGTCGCCGATCCCGAACGTCTCGCCTTCGTCACCCAGACCACCCTCTCGATGGACGACGCGGCACGGGTGGTGGAAGCCCTCAAGGCGCGCTACCCCGCCATCGTCGGACCGAAAAAGGATGATGTCTGCTACGCCACCCAGAACCGCCAGGATGCCGTCAAACTGCTGGCCAGGGAATGCGATGGCGTGGTGGTGGTTGGCTCGCCCAACAGTTCGAATTCCAACCGCCTGCGCGAAGTCGCCCAAAACATCGGGGTGCCGGCAATAATGGTGGACAACGCCGCGCAAATCGACCCGCAATGGGTGCGCGGCAAACGAAAAATCGGCGTCACCGCCGGCGCCTCCGCCCCCGAAGTCCTGGTGCAGGAAGTGGTGGAACGCCTGCGCGAGCTACAAGGCGCCGAGGTCGTGCAATTGCAGGGCGTCGAGGAAAACGTGGTGTTCCCGGTGCCCAAGGAGTTGGCGCGCTAGCGGGGCCTTGGCCCCGAAGCGGCTCCCCGGATAGATTCACCGTCTTGCCCATCGGGGCGGGTACTACATTTGCCGCTTATCGCCGAAGATGAGCCGCGAAAAAATCAGGGCCGGGCAAACCGCGGTAGCCGCGGCAACATACAGCAGGGTAGCGGGCACATACAGCAACCAGTGGGCATGGGAAAAACCCGTCAGCCAGATTCCCGCCCAAAGCACCGACCCCGCGAAAAAGAAGAAAAACCGCAATGCCGCACCAGCCAGATGTTGTTTCACATCCATCTCCTTTCAATGTAAATAGTCCACCCCCTAAACCTCTTGGCGCCGTCACTCCCGCCTTTGGGGGAACAATTATATGAACAAGACCGTGTCGGCACCGGCGGCAACCGGGAGGAAGGTTGCCGCGCCGGCCCACTCGGCGACTTCAGGAATGAAGTCGCTTTTGCTGTAGCCGAACAAATCGACCGTCATCTGGCAGGCCACCAACTTGACGCCGCATTCGATGCAGGCGCTCCGCAACTCCTCAATGCTCGCCACGCCTTTTTGCTTCAGGGTGGTCGAGAACATGGACTTGGCCATGGCCTCGAAACCGGGCAGATTGCCCATCACCGCGTTGGGAATATTCCACTCGACCTTACGCAACCAATCGGGACCGACCGGCACTTTCATCGGCATCGCCGGATTACCGAGCGGCGAAACGCCTAACTGCAAATCCTTCTTGAGCAGCTCCAGACCGTAAAAGCTGAAGAAAATCGACACCTCCCAACCCAGCGCCGCTGCGGTGGAGCCCAGGATAAAGGGCGGGTAGGCCCAATCCAGCGTACCCTTCGTGGCGATCAACGCCATCCGCGGCGTATGCGCTTCACTAAGCTCTCGGGTCAATACCGCGTATTCTTCGCGGAACCAGGCATTAAACCGCTCCCGCTCCGCCATCTCCTTTTCCCTGTTTGGTTTCAACTCGACCATACCCATTCTCCGACTCCCGTCACTGGCTTGTTTCGACGATTGCAATCATCCAGGATTTCCATTACGTTGATAATCCAGCAAATCGTTAACTGACTATTTCCGAGGATTTGACAATATGGGCGCGCAGCATTTGAGTGATTTGCGGATATTCACACGGGTAATCAAGGAAGGCAGCCTGGCGGCGGCAGGCCGCGAACTGGGATTTTCCAGCGCGGTGGTGAGTAAACGCATCCAGCGCCTGGAGGAAGGGATCGGCGTGCGCTTGATTCAGCGCTCGACCCGGAAACTCAGCCTCACCGACGAGGGGCGGCTTTACCATGAATATTGCGTGCGCATCCTGGCGGAACTGGATGAGGCGGAAACGCTGCTTAGCAGCGGCAGCCAGGAACCGTCCGGCACCTTGCGCGTGACGGTTCCCGCTGCATTCGGGCGGCAGCACGTTGCGCCGCTGGTTCCGGGATTTCTGGAGCGCCATCCCAAGGTGCGCTTGTCTCTTCACCTTTCCGACCAGCAGGTCGACCTGATCGAGGAAGGCTACGACCTGGCGGTGCGTATCGGCGAATTGCGCGATTCGAACCTCGTCGTAAGGCCGCTGGGTATCGATAAGCGGGTGCTCGTTGCCTCACCCGGATATCTCGCCCAACACGGCGAACCCCGTTGCCCGCAAGATCTGTGCAACCATAATGCGCTGCTCTTCGCCAATCCCAGCCCCCTGGACTTGTGGAATTTCGTCGACGCACAAGGCAGGGAACATTGGGTGAAGGTCAGCGGCAATTTCGAGACCAACAACTGCGACGCACTAAGGGAAACGATACTCGCCGGCCAGGGAATCGCCCTGCGCCCGCTTTGGGACGTCTGGCAGGACGTCCGTCAGGGGCATATGGTGGCCTTGCTCAAGGACTACATCCATCCCGCCTTCCCAATCCAGGCGCTATACCCGAATCGGCGCTATCTCTCGCAGAAAGTCAGGGCATTTATCGAAATGCTACGCGAGCATTTCGGCGAAATCCCGTATTGGGAACGAGCGTAATCTTGTAAGTTGGGCTGCCCCTGGGAACCCAACGCTTGGGGCCGGACGGCTTTTTCCGGGAAAAATATCTCTCTGATCGGAGTGCGCCCACCCTCCCCAAACAACCTTCAGGAGGTTGCAGCACAGTGAGCTATCCGCCAAGGTTAGCCTACATCCTGAACACTTCCCCCAGCGCCGGCAGGGATACCGACCAGCCCATTTTTTCGATGTGTCCGGCGAGCGCTTCGGAGGCACTGCTTTCGCCGTGCACCACGAAAGTGTGGCGCGGCGGCTTGCGGAACTGCGCCAGCCAATGCAGCAGGGCGGCCTGGTCGGCGTGGGCGGAGAGGCCGCCGATGGTGTGCACGTCGGCGCGCACCGGAATTTCCTCGCCGAAAATCTTCACCAGGTTGGCTCCGTCCACCAGGCGCCGGCCCAGCGAGCCTTGTGCCTGGAAACCGGTAATCAGGACGGTGTTTTCGCGGCGCCCGATGTTGTGGCGCAGGTGGTGTTTGATGCGCCCGGCGTCGCACATGCCGCTGGCGGACAGGATGATCGCGCCGCCCCGGATGTCGTTGAGCGCCATGGATTCCACCGCGCTGGCGGTGAAGGTCAGGTTGATCTGGTCGAGGTGTTTGGCGCGCCAGGCTTCCAGGTCGATGGCTTCTTCGTCGAAGAGTTCCGGGTGGCGCATGGTGATGCGCGTGGCTTCGGTCGCCATCGGCGAATCGACGTAAATGTCGAGGTTGTGAAAACGTCCCTGGCGAGTCAGATCGTTGAACAGGTACAGCAATTCCTGGGTACGCCCGACCGCGAAAGCGGGAATGATGACGTTGCCTTTTTTGCGATGGAGGGTGTCGTTGACCACCTGGACGAGTTCTTCGATGGTGGTGTCCATGTCCTTGTGGAGACGGTCACCATAGGTGGATTCGACCAGCAACACGTCGGCTTCCTCGATGATCGCGGGATCGCGCAGGATCGGGCGGCCCGGTTGACCGAGATCGCCGGAGCACACCAGCTTGGTGTGCTTGCCGTTTTCTTCCAGCCAAATCTCGATGATCGCCGAGCCGAGGATATGCCCGGCTTCGCGAAACATGCAGCGCACCGCGGGATGCGGCGACACTTCGGTGTCGTATTGCTGCGGTGCGATCTGTTCCAGTGAGGCCAGCGCCTGCTCGGTGGTATAGACCGGCTGGGTATCTTCGCGGCGCCTTGTGAAATGGTGGCGCTGGGCGCGTTCGGCTTCCATTTCCTGGATATGGGCGCTGTCCGGCAGCAAGACGCGAATCAGGTCGTTGGTCGCCGCAGTGGTGTAAACCTGTCCCTTGAATCCTTCCGCGACCAGCTTGGGCAGCAGGCCGCTATGGTCGATGTGGGCATGGGTGAGCAGCACGAAGGCGATGTCGCGCGGCGCGAAATGGAAAGGCATGAAGTTGCGCCGTTCGGCGATACGTCCGCCCTGGAACATGCCGCAATCCACCAGGAATTTGACCCGGTCGGTTTCAACCAGATAGCACGAGCCGGTGACCTCGCGTGAAGCGCCGAAAAAAGTTATACGCATGATGTCTTGTTGTCTGAATTAAAGGAGTTGAACGCGATGCGTCGAAGCGGTCGCTTACCGTTCAACGCATCCGAATGGTTTTGCCGAGAAAAGCCCTTCGCATCCGTCAGGAAAGCGGGTACGGCAGATCGAGGAAGCACAGCTGTGGGCCATCCGCGCTTTTCCAGCGCAGCTCGGCATGCGCCCGATCCTCCACAGGAATCACCGCCAGCATGTCGAATCCGCCGCCCGGCGCAGGCGCGACGTTGACGATCATGCCGTGGTCGGTGCCGGCCAACGCATCGCCGGGCTGCGGCGCCGCAGTGCCGTCGATGTGGGCGAGATACAGGCGGCGCTTGACCTTGCCGAGGTGCTGGGTGCGCGCCACCACTTCCTGGCCGGTGTAGCAGCCCTTGCTGAAGCTCACGCCGCCGAGCAATTCCAAGTTGGCCATCTGCGGGGTGAATTGTTCCTGGGTCGGCGGCAACAGCATCGGCACCCCGGCGCGGACGCTCACCCATTCCCAGCAGGCCGCCCCGCCCGGGGTGCAGGCGGGGCGTAGCGCCGCCCACAGGGCGACGGCGCGCTCCACCTCGGCGACGATCTCGTAACGTCCGCCCGGCAAGGCCATCAGGGTTGCCCCATCGGCCTCGATCACCGCGAAATCGCCGTCCGGCACGCCGCCGAACAGCGCTTGCAGCGCCGGGCCGGCTGCCGCCCCGGCCACGCCCAGGCGCACCGTTTCGGCGCCCGCGTCGCGCACTTTCACCTTGGAACGCAGCACGTACATGGTGAGGCGTTTTTGCACGGCAGCGCGCAGCGCCTCCGGCAATTCCATGAAATACTCGCCGCCGCGCTGCCACATCAGGAAATTTGCCAACATCCGTCCCTGATGGGTGCACAGCGCACCCATTTGCGCGCGGGTTGCGCCAACCTGGCGCACATCGTTGGTGGTCTGGCCTTGCAGGAAAGTCGGGCTATCCTCGCCGTCAAAAGCCAGCAGGCCGAGGTGCGACAGATCGACCAGTACGCCCTGGGCGACGGCGCGCAATTCACCGGCGGGATCGCCGAAATGGGTAACACAGTCGTTTTCCATCACCGCGCCGGCGGCAGCCAGATGGTTTTTCCAAGCGGAATTCATAAGCGTTTCACGAAATGACAAGATTCGCCTACCATAAAGCCCGGCAGGCATTTTGACAAGGGCAGCGGATGACCGACGGAGAAATCGTGCGCCTGGAAATTGGCGCATCGCAACGCCTCAGCGTGGCGCTCGCCGCGATGCACGGCCTCGCGTGCGCCATGCCGTGGGTGACCGCGCTACCGCCGATTTACGCCCTCCCCGCCACCCTGGTCATCGCCGCGAGCCTGCGCCATACCTTGCGCGGCGAGGCCCGGCGGG
>JAGXQV010000148.1 GCA_018336195.1 Sulfuricella sp.
CTAACGTCAGCGCCAAAATCAATCCGAAAAATATATTTGGCTTCAGATATTCAAAGACAAATCTTAGCAGGGGGACATGAACGAGATATATCGAAAACGACGTTCTGGCAAGCCAAGAGGTTAACGCATCGCCATAATTTACCCTTGTTACCCACAGAAACAAGGCGGAAAGCCCTATCGCGGAAATTGGATTTGGGCGAAACCCCAGCAGGTCGTGCCATTGAACCAGGAATGGCAGGATCAACGCAGCGATAAGCCATAGTATGGAGAGCGGTAGACGGCTCAGTGGTCGGGAAAAACGATACAGGCACGCACCAGTAATGAAATAGGCCATTTGTGCGGGGGGCGCGTTGGTCACGATGGCTTCGCGAAATATTCCTGCATCAAGGGATACCCCGGCGGTTGCGAACATGCCGAGGTACAGAAAATCAAGCAGGTGATTCTGCCCTGCCAGCACCCAGACAACGGAAACAATCCATCCCAGCGCCAGAATAGCCAGCCAATTCCGCAGGCGGCCACCTGACCAATAAACGACCAGCGGCGCCAACAGATACCAGCCCAACTCAACCGTTAAAGACCATCCAACGTGCAATACGTCAAGGAGCAAAACAGATACGGGATGGAGAAACTGCAGATTCAAAGCGTTGAGAAGCAACCATGGGGTATGTTGCCGGATAACCGGGCCGATGGGATCGCCAAATACCAAGCGGGCGATTAGGACGGTGAAATAAATAGCAAGATATGGAGGAAAAATCCTGAAAAAGCGGTGTATGGCAAATACCGGCAACGAATATTTTTCGGCGCTCTGAATAATCAGAAAGCCTGATACAAGGAAAAAAAGTTGGACGCCCAAGACGCCACCGATTTCGCCGAGTACCGGGAAATTAATCCCTCCATAGGCAAGCAAATGATGCAACACCACGAAAATGATGGCTAAAGCCCGAAGGGTATCAACCGCGCTGGCTGAGGAGGGGGTGATCTGCTGGTAGGATTCTTCGCCGGAACTTTCCAGGTTGAATAATGTGATTTTTTTCATGTGGTTGTTTATGCCGGCTTACTCTCGCAAGCGTGTTTGACGATATCCTCAATGTTTAGGTTGCTGCGTTTTCGTATCTATCCGGGCTGCGGTAGCGAAGAATTTCCTGGTGGACTAAGGCAAAATTCACCGCACAGATTATGCCGACAATCCCTCGTCCTGCCATCCTGTTACTTATTACAGCTTGTTTTAATTATTGAAGTGTGATACCCGTCAATTCCGGAAAAACCGAAAACCGCCCAAACATGCGGGATTTCCGCGCCAACAGGCTATAATCGCGGCTGTGCTTCATCGCGGAATTCCCCGCCGCAAGCCTGTTTTGCGTATAGCGTTTTTTTCATGTTGAAATCCTCCGTCCGCCGGCTGATCCGTCTCGCCGCCTACCTCCTGGTGGCGGCGTGGCTGGCGTTCGTCGCGATGGTGATGGGCTTGCGCTACTGGGTGTTGCCGCATATCGGCGACTACCGTGAGGACATCGCGGTGTCGATCAGCAAGGGCGCCGGGCAGCGGGTGACCATCGGCGAGATCGGCGCCGGTTGGCATGCCTTGCGCCCCTATCTGCTGCTGCGCGATGTGACGGTGCACGACCGCCAGGGCCGCCCGGCGCTGATGCTGGGGCGGGTGGAAACCACGCTGTCGTGGCTGACGGTAGCGGTGGGCGACCTGCGCCTGCATACCCTGGAACTTTCCAATCCCAACTTGGCGGTGCGCCGCGACGCCGCTGGGCATTTCTTCGTGGGCGGCGTCGAGGTCGGCAAGAGCGACGAGGAGCCGGGGTTCGCCGACTGGCTGCTGGCGCAAAAGCGCATCATCGTGCGCGATGCGACGATTTCCTGGAACGACGACCTGCGCGGCGCCCCGCCGCTGATGCTGAACAGCTTTAATTTCCGCCTGGAAAACAGCGGCAGTCATCACCGCTTCGGCTTGCGCGCGGTGCCGCCGGAGGGGCTGGCGGGGCCGCTGGACATTCGCGGCGACCTGTTGGGTAGGAAGGCCGACGAATTGCTGGACTGGCGCGGCGGGCTGTACGCGGCGCTGGATAAGACCGATCTGGCGGGGTGGGGCAAATGGTTCGACCTGCCCTTCGATCTCCAGCGTGGCTACGGTCAAGTGACCCTGTGGCTCAACGCGGACAAGCAGGGGGTGGCCGACGTTACGGCGGAGGTGGCGCTGTCGGACATCGACGCGCGCCTGGCTCCCGACCTGCCGCGCCTGCAGTTGCAAACCATCGGCGGACGGCTGGGGGGGCGCTACTTGGCGCCGGGTTTCGAATTCCGCGCCCGCAAGCTGGCGTTTACCGCCGCCGACGGGGCGGCATTCCCGCCGGCCGATGTGTTCGCCCACTACTCGGCGGAGAAGGGGGGCAAGCCGGAAAGCGGCGAGTTGCGCATCAGTGGCCTGAATCTCGGCGCGCTGGCGGCGCTGGCAGCGCATCTGCCGTTTTCCCCGGAACAGCGCGCCTTGCTCGCCAGCGCCCAGCCGGTGGGGGTGTTTTCCGACCTGGGCGTTAAATGGGAGGGTGACTGGCAGGCGCCCAAGAATTTCAGCGCCAAGGGGCGTTTCGAGAATCTCGGCGTTCAGTCCTTCAGCCTGGTCGAGGGCGGGACGAAGATTCCCGGCTTCGCCAATTTCAGCGGCAATTTCGACGCCAGCGAAAAAGGCGGCACCTTGAATCTCAAGGGCAAAGGCGCGCAACTCGATTTCGCCGGGCTGTTTACCGCGCCGCTGGGTTTCGACAACCTGACCGCGCAAGCCTCCTGGCAGGCGCGCGGGACTGGCATGGATTTCCGTCTGTCCAGCGCCGAATTCAACAACGCCGATTTGGCCGGCAACGCTTACGGCAGCTACCGCTACCTTCCCGGCACGCCCGGCGAGATCGACCTGACCGGCCACTTGAATCGCGCCGACGGCCGCCAGGTGAGCCGCTATCTGCCCCTGGTGGTGGGGGCGGACGCCCGCGACTGGGTGGCCCACGCGGTTTACGGCGGCGCTTCGCGCGACGTGCGCCTGCGCTTGAAAGGCCATCTCGCCGATTTCCCTTTTAGCGACGGCAAGAAAGGCATCTTCGAGGTGGTCGCCAAAATCACCGGGGGCACCCTGGAATACGCGCCGGGCTGGCCGAAGCTGGAAAACATCGGCGCCGACCTGATTTTCCGCGGCGCGCGCATGGATGTGCTCTCCCAGGCAGCCAATACGTGGGGGATGAAGATCGGCAAGGTGCGCGTCTCGATTCCCGACCTGCTCGCGCCGGGCGGGGAAATCCTTGAGATCGACGGCAATGCCGCCGGCCCGACCGCCGACATGCTGCGCTTCGTCGAGCAAAGCCCGGTTGCCGGGATGATCGACAATTTCACCGATGGGATGCGCGCCACCGGCAACGGCATCCTGCAACTCAAGATCAAGATTCCCCTGCGCAATTCGCGCGACACCCAGGTGGCCGGTTCCTGGCAATTCAGCAACAACCGCGTCGCGGTGATCGAGGAATTGCCGATGCTCGAACAAGTTAACGGCAAGGTGGATTTCACCGACACCAGTGTCAGGTTTCCCGGCCTGACTTTCCAGGCGCTGGGCGGCGGGGTGACGCTGGCCGGCGGCTCGCAGAAGGACGGCAGCGTGCGCCTCGACCTGCGCGGCCGCGCCGGGGCTGCCGGTATCGCCAAGCTGCTCGATCATCCGCTGGCCCAGCAGTTGTCGGGGGCGGCCGACTGGCAGGGGCTGATCCTGGTGCGCAAGAAAAACGCCGATTTCTCGGTGGAATCCAACCTGCTCGGACTGGCTTCCGGATTGCCGCCGCCGTTTGCCAAGAAAACCACCGAAGTCGTGCCGTTCCGCCTGGAGCGGCGCCTCAACGCGCCGCGCGGCGACACCTGGACGGTGGCCTACGGCAAGCTGCTCGGCGCGCAATTCCAGCGCCGCACGGAAAACGGCAGTTCGCGTATCGAGCGCGGCGTGGTCAATCTCGGCGCGGCAACGGCCCAGCCGGTGCAGAACGGGGTGTGGCTGAACGCCGACCTGCCTTATCTCGATCTCGACGCCTGGCGCGATCTACTGCGCCGCCAGGAAGGCGGCAGCGGGCCGGGGGTGGCGGGAATCAACCTGAAGTGCGAACAACTCGATGTGTTCGGCAAGCGCTTCAACGCGGTGAAAATCGCCGCGCAGTCTTCCGGGGAAAACTGGAAAAGCGCCGTGCAAAGCCGTGAAATGGCCGGCGAGGTGAACTGGAAGCCGGAAGGGCGGGGGCGCGTCGAGGCGCGCATGAAATACCTGACCGTTCCCGAGTCGCTCCCCGAAAGCGGCGACAGCGTCGCGCAGCACGTCCCGGAAAGCAACCTGCCGGCGCTCGACGTGGTGGTCGACAATTTGCAGATCAAGCGCAACAAGCTGGGGCGCCTGGAACTCAAGGCGGTCAACGAAAGCGACGACTGGCGCATCGAATCTCTCAAGCTCGCCAACCCCGACGCCACCCTGGCGATGGACGGGGTGTGGCAGGCGTGGCGGCGCAAGCCGACCACCCGCGTTAACGTGCACCTCGACGTCCACGACGTGGGCAAGTTCCTGGCGCGGCTGGGCTATCCGGATGCCTTGCGCAGCGGCACCGCCAAACTGGACGGCCAATTGTTCTGGCAGGGTAGCCCGCAGGACATCGATTATCCCAGCCTCTCCGGCAATCTGCGCCTGGAAGCGCACAACGGCCAGTTCGCCAAGATCGAGCCGGGCATCGGCAAGCTGCTTGGCATCCTCAGCCTGCAAGCCTTGCCGCGCCGCATCACCCTGGATTTCCGCGACGTCTTCAGCGAAGGCCTGGCCTTCGACGAGATTACCGGCACCCTCAAGACCCGCCGCGGCGTAATGTCCAGCGACGATTTCCGCATCGAGGGGCCGGCCGCCCGGATCGCCATGAAAGGCGAAACCGATCTGGCGGCGGAAACCCAGAATATCCGGGTGCGGGTGGTGCCCGCCATCGGCTCCAGCGTGTCGCTGGCCGGGGCGCTGCTGGCCAGCCCGGTGATCGGCGTCACCGCCTTGCTGGTGCAGAAACTCCTCAAGGATCCGCTCGATCAGATCGCCGCCTATGAATACACTGTCCTGGGAACGTGGGATAATCCGCTTGTCGAGAAAATCGCCCCGCATGTCGAACCGAATGAAACTCCGCTGCCTTAATCCGAAACTCCACTTGGCGAGCCTGGTGCTGGCGTTGTTAGCGGCGCCCGCTTGGTGCGGCCCGGCTTTCAGCGTGTCGCCACAATTCTGGGAACAGCCGCGCACCGCCGCGGCTGTGCTGGCCCAGCCGGCCTTGCGCCAAGCGGTGTCCGCCTGGCTGGGGGAAGCCGACGGGCGCTTGGTGCTGCACCACGGCAACGGCGAGGAAGCCCTGCTGCGCGCCGAGGAGTTGCGCGGCTGGCTGGTCGCGCTGGCGGTCGATGCCGCGCGCATCGAGCTGGCCGGCGATTTGCCGGGTAGCGAAGAAATCCGTGTCGAATTGATTGCAAGACCATCACGAGGAAAAAAATGACCAGCAAAGCAGCGTCTGTCGCCAAGACCAAGGCACGCAACGTCGTGCCCGCCAAAGTCAAACCGCAGCCCGGCGGATGCCGCGTGGCTGCCGTGCAGATGGCTTCCGGGCCTAACGTCGCGGCCAATCTCAGCGAAGCGGAACGCCTGATCGGCATGGCCGCCGCACAAGGCGCGAAACTGGTGGTGCTGCCGGAATTCTTCGCCATCATGGCGAGCAAGGACGCCGACCGGCTGGCGGTGCGCGAGGCGGAAGGCAAAGGCCCGATCCAGAAATTCCTTGCCCGCATGGCCAAACAGCACAAAATCTGGCTGGTCGGCGGTTCCGTGCCGCTTGAAGCCAGCGACCCCAACAAGGTGCGCAATGCCTGCCTAGTCTACGACGACAAGGGCAAGCAGGTGGCGCGCTACGACAAGATCCACCTGTTCGGCCTGGATCTGGGCAACGAGCGCTACCGCGAGGAGGAAACCATCGAGCCGGGCGACCAGGTGGTGGTGGTCGAAACGCCGTATGGCAAGGTCGGCCTGTCGATCTGCTACGACCTGCGTTTCCCCGAACTGTACCGGGCGATGGGCGACGTCGATGTGATCGTGCTGCCCGCCGCTTTCACCGAAACCACCGGCAAGGCGCACTGGGAAATCCTGGTGCGCGCCCGTGCCGTCGAGAACCTCGCCTACGTCGTCGCCGCGGCGCAGGGCGGCTATCACCTCTCCGGTCGCGAAACCCACGGCAACAGCATGATCGTCGATCCCTGGGGCGTGGTGCTGGACCGCCTGCCGCGCGGTTCCGGGGTGGTAATCGCCGGAATCAACCCCAACTACCAAAGCAGCCTGCGCAAGAGTCTGCCGGCGCTGACGCACCGCACCCTGCATCAATGTTGAATCGAAGCGATGTAGGAGCGGCCTTGGCCGCGATCAACCAGTGAAATCTCGGCCAAGGCCGCTCCAGAATCCCCCCCGAATTTAAGGAATATCATGACCGCAAGCCAAAACCCCGAACCGGGCACCCTGTTTGCTCTTGCCGATGCGACGTTGTTGAAGCCTTACGGCCTCGACGTCAAATCGCTGGGCAAAGTGTTCGGCCACATGATGACCCACGACGTCGATTATGCCGACCTGTACTTTCAATACACCCGCGCCGAAAGCTGGAGTCTCGAAGAAGGCCAGGTGAAATCCGGCAGCTTCAACATCGACCAGGGCGTGGGAGTGCGCGCCGTGACCGGCGAGAAGACCGCCTTCGCCTATTCCGACGACATCAGTATGCC
Organism: Sulfuricella sp.; assembly: GCA_018336195.1. GTDB lineage: Bacteria > Pseudomonadota > Gammaproteobacteria > Burkholderiales > Sulfuricellaceae > JAGXQV01. The sequence goes on from JAGXQV010000148.1 coordinate 6,814, forward strand.
GGCCCTGATGGGCGCCGCCCAGGCTACCCGCGCCATCGCTGCACAGGGTGGCGGACGACAGGCGTCTCATGCCCTGCGTAACGCGGCGTTGCGCGAGTTGTATCTGCCCCACGACCCCATCGCCAGCCTCAAGGACACCCAGAAAGTCGCATTGCTGGAAAAGTTGGAACGCTACGCGCGCAGCCTCGATCCGCGCATCACCCAGGTGATGGCGTCGCTGGCCGGTGAATACGAAGTGGTGCTGATCTCGCGCAACGACGGCCTGCTGGCCGCCGACGTGCGGCCGCTGGTGCGGGTTTCGCTGAGCGTGATCGCCGAGGAAGACGGCAAGCGCGAACAAGGCAGCGCGGGCGGCGGGGGACGTTTCGATTATGCTTATTTCAGCGACGAAATCCTCCACGATTACGCGCAAAAAGCCGTCCATCAAGCGATCATCAACCTTAACGCCCGTCCCGCCCCGGCGGGCACCATGACGGTGGTGCTGGGCGCCGGCTGGCCCGGCATCCTGCTTCACGAAGCCATCGGCCATGGCCTGGAGGGCGACTTCAACCGCAAGGGCAGCTCCGCCTTCAGCGGGCGGGTCGGCGAGCGCGTGGCGGCGGCCGGCGTGACGGTGGTCGACGATGGCACCATCGCACGGCGGCGCGGTTCGCTGAACGTCGACGACGAAGGCAATCCCACCCAATGCACGGTGCTGATCGAGGACGGCATCCTGCGCGGCTATTTGCAGGATAGTCTCAACGCCCGCCTGATGGGCGTCGCACCGACCGGCAACGCGCGCCGCGAGTCCTATGCACATATCCCCATTCCGCGCATGACCAACACCTACATGCTGAACGGCGACAAGGATCCCCAGGAAATCATCGCTTCCGTGAAGCACGGTCTATATGCCGCCAATTTCGGCGGCGGGCAGGTCGACATTACCAGCGGCAAGTTCGTGTTTTCAGCGGCGGAAGCCTATATGATCGAGGACGGCAAAATCAGCTATCCGGTCAAGGGCGCCACCCTGATCGGGAACGGCCCGGACGTGCTGACTCGCGTCTCGATGATCGGCAACGACATGACTCTCGACCCCGGCGTCGGCACTTGCGGCAAGGAAGGCCAGAGCGTGCCGGTGGGCGTCGGCCAGCCGACCCTGCGGGTGGACAGTCTGACCGTGGGCGGCACGGCGTAAACGGCGAGGAGTTCGGCATGAGGCGTCTAGTGGGCGGCGCGCTTTTCCTGTTCCTCCTGGTTTTTTCCGGAATCGCAGGGGCAGCCGGCTTCGAACCGGGCACGCCGTATTATTTCGAGAACTTCGATCCTGCCCAGAACCCCTGGGAGCCGGGGCAGGATTTGAACATCGAGGAAGTTTTCAAGAATTACCAGTATTTCGAGATCGTTTTTTCGCGGGACGGCAAGGAAATCACGGTTTCAAAATTCATCCAGAATCGCCGCAATGTCACTGAGAAATATCTGGTTTTACCTGATCGCTCGCTTCGCAAAGCGGATTCCAGTAAACTGTAATGCAGTTGTCATGAGGGCGCCGGAAAATTACGCTTTGTAAATTTTTTCCCCTTAGTCTATTCTTTGAAATTGCTGCATTACCTGATCCCGGAGGAAAATACCATGGCTGATACCACTACCAAGGCAACGACCAAGAAACCTGTTAGCAAGGCCGCAACCGCAGCCCCCAAGGCAACCGCTGAAAAAGCCCCTGCTGCTGCCAAGAAAGCCGCCGCCCCCAAGGCTGCCGCGGCTGCAAAGAAGCCCGCCGCGAAGGCGACCGCTTCCAAGAAAAAGTCGGGGATTAGTGCCGAACAGCGCTACAACATGATTCAGGAAGCCGCCTACTACCTCGCCGAGCGCGACAGTTTCAACGGTGACCCGATGCGCTACTGGGCGCTGGCGGAAATGCAGATTCAAGACATGCTTGCTGCCGGACGCGCCTAAGCACCTCGGCAACATCCAGATGCCGGGCATCCATCAGGATGGCCCGGCATTTTTCATTTTCAGCGAGGGATTCGTCGAATCCCAGTTGTTTTTCCAGCACCGCCACGGTGGCCTCCGAGGCGTCGTTTCCCACTTGTTCCCTTGAGGCGACCCGCTCCCGCAGGAATTCCGGCGGAGCCTGCAAATCTACGATGCAGCAGGGCGCCCCCCGTTCCTCCGCCAGCGCGGCGAAGTTGTCACGTTCTTCCCGTTTCAGGAAAGCCGCGTCGACGATTACCGGATAGTCTGCGGCAAGGAGGGTTCCGGCTAGTTCGGCCAAGCGCCGGTAGGTGCGGAGATGGCCGTCCGGGCCGTACAGACCGCCGTCCAGCGGGGAGTTGCTACGGTCTTGCGGGGCGAGGCCGTGCAGGCGTTTGCGCTCGACGTCGGAGCGGATGCGGATGGCGCCCAGTGCTTCGGCCATCTGCCCGGCCAGGATGGTTTTGCCCGAGCCGGACAGGCCGTGGGTGAGGATCAGGAACGGCGCGGGTGGGGTGACGAACGAGCACGCCAGATTGAGGTAGTCGCGGCATCCCGCCAGCCCATCGGGGCCGCGCAGGGCGGCTACCTTGGCGCGCACCAGGGCGCGATACACCAGGTAATAGCGCAACACCGCCAGCCCCGCGTAATCGCCGCTTTGTTCCAGGTAGATGTTGAGCAGTCGCCACGCCAGGTCGGGACGCTGGCGGTCGTGGAGGTCCATGGCGAGGAAGGCGATTTCGCTGATGACGTCGATCCAGCGCAGGTTTTCGTTGAAATCGATGCAATCGAAGGGGACGATTTCGTCGCCGAACCAAGCCAGGTTGGCGAGATGCAGGTCGCCGTGGCATTCGCGGATGAAGCCGTCGCGGTGGCGTTGCTCGAAGGTCTCGCCCAGCTGGCGGAATTCGCTTTCGCTCCAGGTCTCCAAGATTTGCAGGCGGTCGAGGTCGGCGGCCTCGCACAAGCGGGCGCGGATCTGCGTGAAATTTTGCGCAGCCGGCTGGTGTACCGCTTCCGCGCTGCCCCATGACGAGTCGACCGGGGCGGCGGGTAGGGCGGCGTGAAACGCGGCGATGCGCTGCGCGACGGCGTCGATGTGGCGGGTTTCCAGGCGCCCTTCGGCGAGCATTGCGTCGAGTTGTTGGCCGCCTGCGAAGCGGCGCATTTTTACCGCGTAGTCGAGAATCGGCCCGTCGCCCCCCAGTTGCGGGGATGCTTCGCTGCCGGTGATGGGTAGCACGTCGAGATAAAGCTGCGGGGCGAGCCGGCGGTTGAGGCGCAATTCCTCGTGGCAATAGAAGTCGCGCTTTCCCAGGGTGCTGAAATCGAGGAAACCGAAGTTGACCGGTTTCTTGATCTTGTAAGCCAAGTCGCCGGCCAGTAATACCCAGGAAATATGGGTTTCGCAGAGTGCCACCGGCTGCGGCAGGGTGGCGCGCAACGCAGCGATGAATTCCGGGAGTTCGGCCATTTCAGAGGACTTTCACGACTTGCTTGAGGGCGCTGTCCTCCTCGCTGGTGGCGACGCTGAAACCTAAGCGCGTCACTAGCTTCAGCATGTTGCGGTTGTTCGCCAGCACTTCGCCTTCCATGAGCTTCAGTCCCTTGTGGCGGGCGGCTTCCATCAGGGCAGCCATCAGTTTGTGGCCGATGCCCTTGTGGTTCCACTCGTCGCCCACCACCAGGGCGAATTCGCAGGATTCGCCGTCGGGATTGGTGGCGTAGCGGCACACGCCGATCTCGATTTCCCGTCCTTCCTTCTCGGTGACGGCGATCAGCGCCATTTCGCGGTCGTAATCAATCTGGGTGAAACGCACCAGTTGCACCTGCGACAACTCGTGGATGGTGTCCATGAAGCGGAAGTATTTCGCCTCGTCGGACAGATCGCGCACGAAATCCTGCTCCATTTCCGCGTCTTCCGGGCGGATCGGGCGGATGGTGATGTCGGTGCCGTCGGGCAGTTGCCATTCCTGCACCAAGTAGGCGGGGTAGGGGTAGATCGCCATGTGCGAGTAGCGGTCGGTACTGAGGGGGCGGAAATCCACCATCACCCGGGCGTCGGCGGCCAGCGCGCCGTGTTCGTCGATGATCAGCGGGTTGATGTCCATTTCGCGCAGCCACGGCAATTCGCAGACCATTTCCGAAACCCGCAGCAGCACGCTTTCCAGGGCTTCCATGTCGATCGGCGGCATGTGGCGGAAAGCCCCGAGCAGCTTGGAAATCTTGGTGCCGCCGATGAGATTCTTGACCAGGAAGCGGTTGAGCGGCGGCATCGCCACGGCGCGGTCGCCGAGGACTTCGACGGTGGTGCCGCCCGCGCCGAAGCTGATGACCGGGCCGAATACCGGATCGGTGGTGACGCCCACCATCAACTCGCGACCGTTCGGCTTGATGACCATGGGCTGGATGGAAACCCCGTCGATGGTCGCGCCGGGACGGTGGCGTTTGACGTTGGCGATGATCTCGTTATACGCGGCGCGCACCGCCTGGGCGTTCATCAAGTTGAGGCGCACCCCACCGGCATCGGACTTGTGGGTGATGTCCGGCGAATTGATTTTCATGGCGATCGGGAAGCCCAGTTGCTGGGCGAGCAACAGCGCCTCGGAGGGCGAGCGCGCCACCACGGTACTGGCCACCGGGATGCGGAAAGCCGCCAGCAACGATTTCGATTCCATTTCCGAGAGTACTTTGCGGCGCTCGGCGAGGACGGTTTCGATGAGCATCCGCGCGCCTTCCGCGTCTGGTTCGTCGTAGTGCGACAGCGGTCCCGGCGATTGCATGAGGAGGCGCTGGTTCTGCGAATAGGTGGAGATGTAGTAGAACGATTCCACCGCCGATTCGGGGGTGCGGAAGGTGGGAATGCGCGAGTGCGAAAACAAGGTGCGGCTGTCGCCGATTTGCATGTCGCCCATCCAGCAGGTCAAGAGCGGCTTGCTGAATTGGTCGGCAATTTCCACCATCGCCTGCGCGACCTCCAGCGGGTGGGTCATCGCCTGCGGGGTGAGGATCACTACCACGCCATCCACGCCGGGATCTTTCAATACGGCGGTGACGGCCTGACGATAGCGCTCGGCGGTGGCGTCGCCGATGATGTCCACCGGGTTGCCGTGCGACCAGGTCGGCGGCATGTGTTCGTTGAGCGTTTCGAGAGTGGCGTCGGAAAGCGTCGCCATGGTCAGATTGAGATCGACGGCGTGGTCGGTCGCCATCACACCGGGGCCGCCACCGTTGGTGACAATGGCGAGGCGCTTGCCGCACGAACGGTAGCGCGAGGTGAGCGCCTTGGCGGCGGAAAACATCTGGCCGATGCTCATCACCCGCACCACGCCGGCACGGCGCAGCGCCGCGTCGAACACGTCGTCCTGGCCGACCAGCGCGCCGGTGTGCGACATCACCGCTTTCGAGCCGGCGGCGTGGCGCCCCACCTTGATGGCGAATACCGGCTTGACCCGCGCCGCCGCGCGCAGGGCGGTGATGAAGCCGCGTGCTTTGTGGATGCCCTCGACGTACAACAGGATGCTCTGGGTCTTGATGTCGGAAGTCAGGTAATCGAGAATTTCGCCGAAATCCACATCCACCGAAGTCCCCATCGACACCACGCTGGAAAACCCCACGTCGTTGGTCGGCGCCCAGTCGAGGATGGCGGTGCACAGCGCGCCGGACTGCGACACCAGGGCGAGATTGCCGACCTTTGCGCCGCCCTTGTTGAAGGTGGCGTTCAGGCCGATGCCGGGGCGCATGATGCCCAGGCAATTGGGGCCGATGATGCGCAGCCCGTGGCGCTTGGCGTTGGCCAGTACTTCCTGCTCCAGCGCGGCGCCGTGCTGGCCGGTTTCGCTGAACCCCGCGGAGAGGATGATGGCGGCGTGGACGCCGTGTTTGCCGCACGCTTCGATGATGTCCGGCACCAGCTCGGCCTTGGTGGCGATCACCGCCAGTTCCACCGGTTCGCCGATTTCCTCTATGGATGCGTAAGCGCGCTGGCCGAGGACTTCCGGATGAGTGGGGTTGATGGCGTACAACGCACCCTGGTAGCCACCCTCCAACATGTTCCTGAAAACCACGTTGCCCACTGAATCGGGACGTTCCGAAGCGCCGATCACCGCGACCGATTTGGGAGAGAAAAGCGTGCTGAGGTAGTGTTGGCCCATGTTTTTTGCCACCAGGTCGATTAGAGAATAAGATGAATATAGCACCGCATTGTGACAGGTGCCCGCGTTGGCCACGCTGTTGAAGGGTTCCTGCTGCGGGGCGTGTCTTTTGTATTATATAAGACTTTAGGATCGTATATTGCATTCCGCTTATATTTCTCATCCGGCCTGCCTCAAGCACGATATGGGCAGCATCCATCCCGAATGTCCGGCGCGCTTGCGCGCCATCGAAGACCAGTTGATTTCCACCGGTCTGATGCATTTCCTCAACCATCAGGATGCGCCGCGCGTCACGGATGAGCAGTTGCTGCGCGTTCATCCGCAAAGCTACCTCGACTGGGTGCGGGAACAGGCGCCGGTTTCCGGCCTGGCCTATCTCGACGGCGACACGGCGATGTGCCCGGATACCCTGGAAGCTGCCTACCGCGCCGCTGGGGCGGTGGTGCGGGCGGTCGACATGGTGATGAAGGGCGAGGTGGAGAACGCCTTCTGCGCCATCCGTCCTCCCGGCCACCATGCCGAATCCGCGCGGGCCATGGGCTTCTGCATATTCAACAACGTCGCGGTGGGGGTGAAGCACGCCATCGCCGCATACGGCCTGGAACGGATCGCCATCGCCGATTTCGACGTGCATCACGGCAACGGCACCGAGCAGATTTTCCACGACGACCCGCGCGTCATGCTGTGCTCGACCTTCCAGCATCCCTTTTACCCGCATTGCGGCGCGGACAGCGGCAACGAACATATCATCAACGTGCCGCTGCCCGGCGGTAGCGACGGCCCGGCTTTCCGCGACGCGGTGGAAAAACACTGGCTGCCCGCGCTGGAACGCTTCCAGCCGCAGATGATCTTTGTCTCGGCGGGCTTCGATGCCCACTGGGAAGATGACATGGGGCAATTCAAGCTACGCGAGTCGGATTACGTGTGGGTCACCAATCAGTTGAAGAAAATCGCTGTCAAATACGCCCATGAACGCATCGTCTCGGTGCTGGAGGGCGGTTATGAACTTCACGCCCTGGGGCGCAGCGTGGTTGCCCATGTCAAGGCGCTCAGCGAACTCTGAGAGGTAGCGAAAGCCATCAACTAATTTTCCTGCCCGCACGAACCCCAAACGCCGTCTTTTGCACTAGAATCGGGGTTCCGGAGGTGTACCGCATAAAATGACAAAAGCGGCTTTTTTCAAGGAAAACTGGCAGGGCGAGGCGGATTGTGCAAATTGCGCGATCCGCAATTCCGTGTTGTTCGCCGGACTGGACCCGATCGAATGCGAACACATTCATCGTCCCATCGACGACTTCACCTTGCCGCCGCACAGCACGCTATACCGCGCCGGCGATCCGGCACAATTCCTGTTCACCATCCGCAGCGGCTTGCTCAAACTGGTGCAATACCTTCCCGACGGGCGCCAGCGCATCGTGCGCCTGTTGCGCGACACCGACGTGACCGGCCTCGAAGCGCTGCTCGGGCAAACCTACCAGCATGATGCGGTGGTGCTCCACGAGGCGCAAATCTGCCGCATTCCCCTCGACGTGGTGCAGCTTCTCGATCGCGAAAATCCCAAGCTGCACCGCGAGTTGATGACCCGCTGGCAGCGCGCCCTCGACGAAGCCGATGCTTGGCTTACCCAGCTTTCCACCGGCAGCGCGCGCGCCCGCATGGCGCGCCTGCTGCTGCGTTTGTCGCAAAAACGCGGCGACAAACCTTGCCAGTTGTTCGCCCGCGAAGACATCGGCGCGATGCTCGGCATCACCACCGAAACCGCCAGCCGGATCATCGCCGAATTCCGCCGCAGCGGCGCGATTCAGGATGCCGGCGGCGATGCCGTGCGTTGCGACGTGCGCACTCTGGAGTCGCTTGCCGCGGATTGAGAATTCGCAATGACGGCCTTGCCGTCACTCCTCTATGATGGCCCCAATGTTTTGAAAGGGTCTCATGCAAAGTATCCGCGTCAAACTGTATCTCCTCCTCGCCGGCCTGCTCGATCAGCCGGAAGAAGTTTGCGCGAACTTTCATTTTTCCCTGATTGCCAAACTGCTGCAGGACGCGCCGGGCGATTGGTCGTGCCGCCCCATTCTGGTGGAGTTGGAGCGCGATATCGTCGAAGATGTTCATAGCGCCGCCGAACTCCATGCGGAATACGTGCGCCTGTTCGGCGACGAGGGCGTTGCCGGCATGGTTTCCACACGCAGCGCCGGCTGGCTGGAAGAAAGCGCCGGCACGCAAGCGCGCCGCACCATGCGCAGTCATGGGATGGGCGGCGAAGAAACCGGTCACGTGATTGGGGAACTTGAATTCATGGCCTACCTGATTGCCGACGACCAGGCCTCGCGCCCGATCCAGCGGGATTTTCTGGAAAACTATTTAGCCCGTTGGGTGCCTTATTTCACCCAGACCGTGCGCTTCGCCGCGCGCCTGCCGCGCTACCGGCTGACGGCGGAATTGCTCGAACAGGCGGTGTTGAACGACCTCCAGTTTTTGCAGCGCGAAAGCCAGTTCGGCGCGCTGACCGATCACCTCCGGGTTGCTTGACGGCAACCCTTTTCGCCCCCTTCGGGTTTTCCCGAAGGGGGCTTTTTATTGCCTGGCTATCCTGCGCTGCTGTCGAGATAGGCTAAAATTCCCGGATCAAGCGGCAAGTGCCGCTGCATTGCGAGGAAACCCCAGATGAATGAAGTGATCGTCAAGGAATACGCCGACGGCATCAGCGCCGTCGATGCGCTTTACCATGGCCGGGTGGGGCATAGCGCCATCCACGTGGTGGTGGAAAACGGCCACGCCGCGGTAATCGACACCGGCACCAATTATTCGATTCCCCTGCTTATCGAGGCGCTTGGGCAGAACGGGATCGCCCCGGAGCAGGTCGATTACGTGATCGTCACTCACGTTCATCTCGACCATGCCGGCGGCGCTGGCGAATGTATGCGGCGCTTCCCCAATGCCCGCCTGGTGGTGCATCCCAAGGGCGCGCGCCACATGATCGATCCGGCCAAGCTGGTGGCGGGCACGGTGGGGGTGTATGGCGCGGAGAAGACCCGCCAAGTTTACGGCGAGATTCTGCCCATCGCGGCGGAACGGGTGATCGAAGCACCCGACGATTTCAGCGTGAGCCTGGCTGGCCGCGAACTGCGCTTTCTCGATACGCCCGGCCATGCCCGCCATCATTTCTGCGTCTACGACGGGCAAAGCGGGTCGGTGTTTTCCGGCGACGTGTTCGGCTTGTCCTACCGCGAGTTCGACGTGGACGGGCATCCCTTCGTGTATCCCGCCACTACCCCGGTGCAACTGGATCCGGCGGAACTGCACAAGTCCATCGACCGCCTGATGGCGCTCGATCCCCGCCAGATTTACCTGACCCATTACAGCCGCGTCGCCGAACTGGAACGCCTAGCCGACGACCTGCATCGCCGGCTCGATGATTTCACCGCCCTGGCACGCGGGGTCGGCGGCGCTGGCGAGGAGCGCCATCGCCGCCTGATGGAAAGGCTGGAAAGCTATCTTTTGGAAAAACTCGATGCCCACGGCTGCCGGCTGCCCCACGAAAAATCCCTGCACATTCTTTCCGGCGACGCCGACCTCAACGCGCAGGGGCTGGAAGTGTGGCTCGACAAGCAGGCGGGAGTATAGATGCTGGAAGTGGTCGCTGCCGTGGTTCACCGCGAGGACGGCGAATTTCTCCTCGCCGAACGTCCCGAGGGCAAGGTGTATGCAGGTTACTGGGAATTTCCCGGCGGCAAGGTGGAACCCGGCGAAACCCCGCGCGACGCCTTGGCCCGCGAACTCCACGAGGAACTGGGCATCGAGGTCGAGGAAGCCAGCCCCTGGCTGACCCGCGTCTACACCTATCCTCACGCCACGGTGCGCCTCGATTTTTTCCGCGTCACGCGCTGGCACGGCGAGCCGCACGGCAAGGAAAACCAGCGCCTGTCCTGGCAATATCCCGATGCGGTGGCGGTGACGCCGCTGCTTCCCGCCAACGGGCCGATCCTGCGCGCCCTTGGCCTGCCGCCGCTGTACGCGGTGAGCAATGCCGCCGAACTGGGCACGGCGGTGTTTCTGGAACGGCTGGACGCCGCCCTGGCCGGGGGACTGAAGCTCCTCCAGGTACGCGAGAAGGGCATGGCTCCGGGCGAACTGGCGGCCTTCAGCGCCGAAGTGGTGCGCCGCGCCCATGCCCACGGCGCGCGGGTTCTGGTCAATGGAGACGTCGCCGTGGCGCGGGCGAGCGGCGCGGACGGCGTCCATCTGCCGGCTCGCCAACTCATGGCGCTGGAGGCGCGCCCGGAGGTGGCGTGGTGCGCTGCTTCCACCCACAATGCGGCGGAATTGCAGCGTGCCGCTCAATTGGGTGTGGATTTCGCGGTGCTCTCGCCGGTCAATCCCACCTTGAGTCATCCCGGCGCGCCGCTGCTGGGTTGGGATGGATTCGCCGCGCTGGCGGCCGGTATGCCGTTCCCGATCTATGCCCTGGGCGGCATGCGCTGTGCCGACCTACCCGCCGCGCTGCAGGCGGGTGCCCACGGTATCGCGATGATGCGGGAAGCGTGGGGCGTGCGGTAGGGATCTTCCTCATAGTGAATCTCAGGAAGTGATAGGGGAAATGCCCATGCCTGCCGAGGGAATCCCTGTTTTTAAAAAAGCATGCGATGAGCATGTAAATAGACGCAGATCAATGAAATAATCCATGTGCGTTGGATTTAAATTGCTCTTGCGGCGGCTTTTTGAAAAATCTTGGGAGGGGTTATGCGTATTTTAGAGAAACTGGTCGTATGGTTCTCGCTTGTCATGTCATCTACGGCGGCTTTTGCGGTTGGCCTAGACCTCAGCGTTTTAACCAAACCCAGTGCCGCGTCGGTTATCACAAGCGCATTTCCGACTGCTGACTACATCGACAACGGCGATGGAACGGTAACCCACAAGATTACTGGACTAACCTGGAAGCGCTGCGCAGAGGGGCAGAACTGGACGGGGGCGACTTGCGGTGGCGCGGCTCAAGCATATCCCTGGGCTGCTGTAACTGGATTGGTTACCAACGGTTGGAGGTTACCAAGCGTAGAGCAACTGCTGACCATTGTTGAAATGGGGCATGGGTCTCCCACCATAAACCCAGTGGTTTTCCCTAATACTCCCGCATATGATTTCTGGACTGATTCTCCCTATGACAGTTACTCGGGTTATGCGTGGGTCGTAGGCTTTTACAATGGTATTGCCAACCATAACGTACTTTACAGCCGCGGCAACATCGGCCTTCGCCTTGTGCGTGGCACCCAGACTGATGGAGGTGCCTCCTCCACCATAGCAAGCCTCAGTGGCTTGACTCTGCGTTGCTCTAGCGAGCTTGTTGCCGGTGGTAGCGGTTCCTGCACTGTTACCGCAAGCTATTCCGACAACACCAGCAAAGCGGTAACGCCTGTCTGGACATCCAGCGGTACGCAGGCAACCATCAACGATAAGGGGGTGTTGATGGCCAATGCCGGACTTGCCGCTGATACTGGTGTCACTATTACTGCCAGTTATACCGAGAATGGTGTCACAAAGACTGCTCAATATAAGGTGACTATCAAGGCGGCTTTAGCCACCACTTCGCCAACCTCGGATACTCCCCCAGCATCAAGTATAACCACACCGGCCAATCTAAATGGCGTGGAGTTCCACAACGCCATCAATAACCGCTATTTCTGGACAGCCGATAGCGCCGAGATCGCCGGCATCGAACGCGGCGAGGCGGGGCCTGGGTGGGACAAAACCGGGGGTGGGTGGACGTTATGGGACAAAACGGCTGCGCCAGCGGAGGCTAAGCCGGTCTGTCGTTTCAGGGGTAATCCGGCTATCGGAAACGCCTCCCATTTCTTCACCGTTGACCAAAACGAATGTGACTATGTAAAGAAAAACGACAGCGCCTGGATCTATGAGGGCATCGCCTCATATGCCGTTCCGCCGACTGGCGGGGCTTGTCCAAGTGATCTGGCACCGCTGGCGAGAGCCTATAACGTGGCTTTGGCGAACCATCGCTACATGAATGCCAAGGACAAGGAAAGCACCTACCTGGACAGTAGTTCCAAGGGCTGGAAACTTGAAAGTGTTTCGCTGTGCGTGGGGTCGGCAAAGAGTCTGGATGGTTCGGCGTCCACTGGCTCGACCACGACTTCCACAGGTACGTCTTCCACAGGGGCATCGTCCTCCGGCACATCTTCCACAAGTACCTCTTCCTCGACTAGCACGGCAACCAAGGGGGCTCCAGTGGTATCTCTTACCCCGACATCACTGACCTTTTCCCCGTTGGTTGTATTTGACGGGAAAAACGCCCTCACGGTAACCAGTGCCGCGCAGACGTTGATATTGCGCAACACAGGGGATGCAGTGCTGGAACTTGCTGGGGGCGACAAGGGGATTATTGTCAGTTTGAGTCCGGCCGCCAAATTTAATGTGACCCAAAACTGCGGTAATACCATGGCACCCGGGGGAAGCTGTACGATCAGCGTGACTCTCACGGCGAGCGCCAACGATGGCTTGCTCACCGATGCAGTTGTTATCCCGGGAAACATGAAGCAGCCCCCCAAATCGATTCCCCCACAGCCATTATCCGGAACCTTGGAAATCCGCAGCAATGCCGTACCCAGTTCCACGATAGTCAAATTGAGCGGAACGGCGATTTACAACACCACGCCAACCTGCACCTCTACGGAGGTTCTGGTGGATGGCATGTGCGTTCAGTCGCTAACAGGGACATGGAAGGGTACTTGGCAATGGTCGGGGCCCGGTTCAACCGGATGTATACATTCTGATGGTGGTGCATTTACCATGACGCTTACCCAGTCTGGTCGTTCATTCTCCGGGAGTACCTATGGTGAAGGTGTCCAATGGAGAAATAGCGGTACATGTAAACTTACGGAGACTGTTTCAGAGTCGGGATCAATCTCTGGTACGACAACTACTTCCGGAGCCAGTTTGTCCTTCAGTTTAAATACCATGAATTTTTCTGGGACGGCAACACGTAATGGCTTATTGGGTGGTGGTAGCAATATTTTAACCGGCACTTTCACCAGAACGACGGGGGGGCAGGGAACCTTTACGGTTACGAAGCAATAAGGCTTCGTGGTTTACCGGGCATTATGGTAAACCAGAGTGTTTCCAAACCTATCTGTTACAAAGTTGGTTTCAATGATCAGGGGGCAGGGCAGGAAATTTACCACCGATGGTAATAACTCATATACGACAGGCTTTGACAGTGGTATATGAGTTAGTGGCAGTGTAGCTGTCTAGCCTTCGCCAAGAGCGGCTATCGTTTGTACTCCTGGCTACGATTATTCGTTTCTCATCCCGTCGTCAGACGGCATTTCGTCCATCGGAATCCGGTAGCCTTCCCTCGCCCATTCGCCGAGGTCGATGAGTTTGCAGCGCTCCGAGCAGAATGGGCGAAAGCGGTTGCACGGGGAATATTCGGCGGGTTGCCCGCAGGTTGGGCAAGCGACGGTGGGAGCTTTGGGGGTGTTCATTTTGGCAGAATCTGGAAATTTACGGGGCGCCTTAGGCGCGTCATTCGCGCGACACTAAAAAACTCAAAACCGCCTTACAAGCTGCACAGAGTCATTTCAAATTCGAGGTCTATGTCGCAGGTCTTCGGCCTTTGCGGACCGCCCAGCGCGGTGAAGCGGAGGTTGATCGCGTATTTGTTGGCGCTGATTTCGGGGAAGCAGGGAATTTCGTGGGAAAGACGGATGCGCAGCATCTGTACCACCCGCCCCGACAGCATCTGTTGGAACGAACCCTGGTGCGCGGTGTAGCGCACCGATTTGCCGCTGTCGCGCAACATGCGCATGACGATGCGAATGCCGTCGTGGATGGGAAGCATCGGCTCCAGCCAGGACAGCAGATCCTTGCGGCGCGCTTCGGCATCCTGGTGCAGCCAGAAATGGTAGGAGGGCAGGTCGAATTCGCACACGCCGCCGGGGATGGTGGTGCGCTGCTTGATGCTCATCAGCCATTCGTTGTCGCGCAGGTGCTGGCCGACCTTGCCCATCATGCCGTGGAGCGAGTGGATGGTCTTGTCGATATCGCCGAGCAGGGTTTCCAGGGCTTCCTCGGAAATCGCCGGGTTGTTGCGCAGGGGTTCGAGTACCTGCTTCTGCCGCTCCAGTTCCTGGAGTAGATCGGACTTCAGATCGGCGCGGCTTGCCACTTCGATGATTTCAAAGATCGAGAGCAGCGCGGCGTGATGCTCCAGGCCGGGATCCTGGGAGATGAAGTGGTAAACGCGGGCGAACAGATCCTCCAGCCGAAGCAGGGTACGAATCCTTTCGTTGAGGGGATACTCGTATCGAATCACGTTAAGCAGAGAGGCGTTATCGCCGGATAAATTTTTCTGATTATACGAAATTTGGGCGAAATAGGGAGATTTGTGACAAATTTCCTGGAAGGCTGGGACTGGCGGACAGTGGTTCTTGCTGGTTGGATCGATATTATGCCGTTGGTATAAAAAGGATTTATTGATCGGTTGAGTTGTAGTGATGGTTTGCCGGTTATCCCGGAAAAACGATCCTAACCAGGGTGCCTTGACCGCCGGGCGGGGTTTCCAGGGTGATCCTGGCTTGGTAGAGGTGGACGATTTCCTGAACGATGGCGAGTCCCAGGCCGCTGCCCTCCTCGCTCTGGCTTACCCGGTAGAAGCGCTCGAACACTCGCTCGCGATCCTTGCCAGGGATGCCCGGGCCGTTGTCCTCGACCGACAAGGTTGGCGTATTGGCGGATTCGACACGCACCGTGACGTGGCTGCCGGGCGGGGAATAACGGATGGCGTTGTCGAGCAGGTTGTCGAGGAGCATTTTCAGGCTGAGTTCGTCGCCGTGCAGAAACACCGCGTGGGGCGCTTCTTCGAATCCCAGGTCGATTTCCTTGCGAATGGCCGACGGCGCCCACTCGCGTGCGGCGTCGCGGGCGACCGCATTGAGGTCGAGGCGTTTCGATTCGACGAGCTTGTCCGCGCCGGGTTCGACGCGAGCCAGGGCGAGCATCTGGTTGACCAGGCGGATGGTGCGTTCGCTGCTGGTGTTGAGCTGTTTGAGTGCCAACTGGAGTTGTTCCGGGTCGCTCTGTTTGAGGGCCAGGCCGATTTGCGCCTTGAGACCGGCCAGCGGCGTGCGCAACTGGTGGGCGGCGTCGGCGATGAAGCGCTGCTGGGCGTCGATGGCGATACTCAGGCGCGCCATCAGTTCGTTGATGGCATGGACGATGGGCTGGACTTCCTGGGGGGCGTTGACTTCCTCGACCGGGCGCAAGTCACGGTGTGAACGGCTGGCGATTTTCTTGCGGAGTTGCTGGAGCGGCGACAGACCGCGTCCCACCCCCAGCCACACGATCAGGGCCGCGACCAGGATCAGCGCGAGTTGCGGAACGACCATCCCGGCGAGAATTTCGTTGGCGAGGATGTGACGTTTTTTCAGGGTTTCGGCAATCTGCACCAGGATCGGGCGGGGGTCGCCGCCTTCCTTGAGGGTGATGTACAGCGAGGCGATGCGCACCTTTTCGCCGTGCATGGTGCCGTCGTGGAAGAGCGGAATGTCGGGGACGAAGGACTTTTCGGGGATGGGCAGGGAAACGTCGCCGGCGATCAGGTTGCCCTTCCGTCCGGTAACCTTGAAATACACCTTGTCGTGGACGTCGGAGAGGAGGATTTCCAGGGCCGCGCGCGGCAGTTCCACGATGGCCTTGTTTTCCACGATGCGCACCTGCTCGCCGAGCGAGCGGGTCGATTCGAAGAGGGCGCGGTCGTAGGCGATGTTGGCGAAGTTGATCGCCATGAAATAAGCCACCACCGAACTCGCCGCCCACAGGACGAGCAGTGGCGCCAGTAGCCACGCCAGCAGCTTGCGGCGTAGCGACGGAGGGTCAGACTTCGGGTGAATCAAGCATGTACCCCAGGCCGCGCACGGTACGGATGATTACCCCGTGTTGATCTAGCTTGCGGCGCAGGCGGTGCATCAGCACTTCGATGGCATTGCTGGTGGCTTCCTCGTCCCAGGTATAGAGGTGTTCCAGCAACTGCTCCTTGCCCACCACCTTGCCGGCGCGGCGCATCAGCACTTCCAGGAGGCTCAACTCGCGCGGGGAAAGCTCGATGATTTGCTTGCCGATGCGGGCGCAGCGGGTGGCCGCGTCGAAGCTTAGTTCGCCGATGCGCAGTTCGCCGCCGCCGCTTGCTTGACCACGGCGCAACAGGGCCCGCAGGCGCGCTTCCAGTTCCGGTGGATCGAAGGGCTTGACCATGTAATCGTCGGCGCCGAGGTCGAGACCCCGTACCCGGTCGTCGAGGGCGTCGCGGGCGGTGAGGATCAGTACCGGTACCGTGGATTTGCGCGTGCGCAGGCGGCGCAGCACCTCCAACCCATCCATGCCGGGCAGGCCGAGGTCGAGGATGACCACGTCGTAATTTTCGTTGCTCAAGGCGCTGTCCGCCTGTTCGCCGTTGTTCGCGCAGTCCGCCGCGTAGCCGGACTGGCGCAGGGTGCGGGTCAGGCCGTCGGCGAGCACGGCGTCGTCTTCAACGATGAGGATTCTCATAGTGTTCCGTAAGTGCGTGGTAAGTTGAAAGCGCTAAGATTATAGCCTCTTAATGGCGGTTGAAATCGGCTAGGCGGAGATTGCGGACACAAGCCCGCCGACAGTCCGGTTTCGATCGCCGCCCCTCCCCATTTTTTTCATGACATGGCGTTTTCAACCGACGCTAGAGGATTTGTTGACCCGATGACGATGTACCGCCTGTTTCTTACGGCTTTTCTTGCCGCGCTTGTTTCTTTCCCCGCACTTGCCGACTCCCTCGCCAATCTCACCTTGTCCGAAGCGGAAGCCCTGTGGGCGGAACACGATCACGAGGTAAAACTGGCGAAGCGCGCCTTGCAAGGGGCCGAGGCCGATATCCTGAGCGCCGCACAGCGTCCCAATCCCCAGTTGTCGGTCAACGTCAATACGCTCAGCGTGCAGCCGGGGGTGGGCGTGGGCGGCCCGCGCGACAAGATGATGGATAGCGTGATTGGGCTGTCGCAAACCATTGAGCGTGGCAACAAGCGCGGCTTGCGCATCCAGGGGGCCGAAGCGCGAGTCGCGGCGGCGCGCGGCGATCTGGCCGACACCGCGCGGCAGCAGCGGCTTGCCTTGCGGCAAGCCTATTACGACTTGCGGCTGGCGCAGGACAAGCTGCGCATTACCGAGGAAACCTCCGGTCTTTACCGCAAATCCGTGGAAGCCGCCGAACTGCGCCTCAAGGCCGGCGATCTGGCGGCTGCGGAGGTGTCGCGGCTGCGCGTCGAAGCCCTGCGTGCCGCCAACGATGAGCGTCAGGCGGCAGCCGACCTGGAAAATGCCCAAGTCGGCCTGGCCTACCTGGTCGGGATGCAGTCTCAGGCGAAAACCCTGCGTGCCGGCGACGACTTCCCTGCTTTCGCGGAAATCCCCCGCAACACCGAGGAAACGCTGGAACAGCGTGCCGACGTGCGCGCCGCCCTGGCGCGGGTGAGCGCCGCCGAGGCCAGCCGCGATCTGGCGCGCGCCCAGAAATCCCGCGACGTCACGGTGGGCGTGCAGTTCGAGCACAATCCCACCGGCACCACCTGGGCCAACAACAGCGTCGGGGTAAACGTGGCGATGCCTCTGTTCGTGAACTATGCCTTCGAAGGCGAAATCCGCCGCGCCGAGGCTGACCTCGATGCGGCGCGGGATATCCTCGAAAAAGCCCGCGCCCAGGCCCGTGCCGAATTGGCCAATGCTCACGCCGGGCTGGCGGCGGCTGCCGATCAAGTGCGGCGTTACGATGCCGCCCTGGTTGGCGAGGCCGAGCGGGTCGCGAAAGCGATGGAGTTCGCCTACCAAAAAGGGGCGTTGGGGATGATGGATCTGCTCGACGCGCGGCGCACCTACCGCGCCGTGCAAATGGACGCCGCCGTCGCCCGGGCCGGTTACGCGAAAGCCTTGGCGGCATGGCGCGCGGCGGTTGCGACAGGTGACGAATCATGAAATGGAATGGTGCGCTAGTCTTGGGCTTGTTGGGATTGCTGCCGGGTATCGCCGGTGCGGAGGCCGCCCTGCATTTTCCGGCGGGTGCCCCGCAACTCAATTTCCTGCGTGTCGAAACGGTCAATGAAGTGGCGGAGCCGGCCACCGACCCGCTCAACGGACGCATCACCTATGACGAAAACCACACCGCGCGCGTCATCACGCCGCTGGCCGGTAGGGTGACAAAAATCGCGGTGCAGGTCGGCGACCGGGTCAAGGCCGGACAGCCTTTGCTGTGGATTACCTCGGGAGACGCCGGGGGTGCGGTGGCCGATTCGCGCAAGGCCGAGGCCGACCGACATCTCAAGGAGATCGCCTATCAACGCGCCAAAGCTTTGTTCGAGGGCGAGGTGCTGGCGCGCAAGGATTACGAGGCGGCGGAAGCCGACCGGAAACAGGCCGAAGCCGAAGCTGAGCGCGCCCATGCCCGCCTGCGGAGCTTGGCGCCCGGCGGCATCGGCGCGGACGGGGTGTTCGCGCTGCGCGCCGAAATGGCCGGGGTGATTGCCGACCGCCAGGTGAATCCGGGGCTGGAAGTGCGCCCGGACGGCGCGACCCCGCTTGCGGTGATTACCGATACGGCCCACGTGTGGGCGGCCATCGACCTGCCCGAGCGCGAATTGAGCAAAGTGCGGGTCGGCCAACCGGTGGTCGTCGAAGTGGATGCCTATCCCGACCAGCGCTTCCCCGGCAAGGTACTGAGCATCGGAGAAGTTCTCGATCCCGCCTCGCGGCGCGTCCAGGTACGCTGCGCGGTGGATAATCCGCAACGTCTGTTGAAACCGGAAATGTTCGCGCGCATCACGCCGCTGCGCGAACCGGCGCGCAGGGTGCTGAAGGTGCCCAGCACGGCGGTCATCACCCTGGGGTTGCAGACTTTCGTGTATGTCGAAAGCGCTCCCGGCACTTTTGAAAAGCGGGCGGTCGTCCTGGAACGCCAGCATCGCGATTTTTCGGTCATCGGCGGCGGCATCAAGGCGGGCGAGCGGGTCGTTAGCAGCGGCGCGCTGTTGTTGAACTCGGAAGCGACGGCGCGTAAGTAATGATCGAAAAGCTGATTACCTTCGCTCTCCAGCAGCGCGTTTTCGTGCTGGTCGCCGCGCTGCTGCTGGCCGGCGGCGGCTGGTACGCGATGCAGAATCTGCCGGTGGAAGCCTTTCCCGACGTTCAGGATGTGCAGGTGCAGATCGTCACCCAGGCGCTGGGCCAGGCCCCTGCCGAAGTCGAACGCAATATCAGCCAGCCTATCGAGCGGGAAATGAGCGGGGTGCCGCATCTGACCCAGTTGCGTTCGGTTTCCATCACCGGGTTGTCCATCGTCACGTTGACCTTCACCGACCACACCGACGACTATTTTGCCCGTCAACAGGTGATGGAACGCCTGCAGAATGTCAGCCTGCCGCCCAACACCCAGCCATCGTTGGCGCCGCTCACCACGGCGGTGGGCGAGGTGTACCGATACGTCCTGGAGGCGCCGCCGGAAATGCCGTTGTCCGACCTGCGCGCCTTGCAGGACTGGACCATCAAGCCGATGTTGCGCACCACGCCGGGGGTGGCGGACATCGTCAGCTTCGGCGGGACCATCAAGGAATACCAGGTGCGCCTCGATCCTTACGCCCTGCGCAAGTTCAACGTCACCATCGACCAGGTCGGCCAGGCGCTGGGCAACAACAGCGCCAACGTCGGCGGCGGATTGCTGCGGCGCGGCGACGAGGCGCTGGTGATTCGCGGCGTGGGCCTCTTTGAAAGCCTCGACGACATCGCCCGCTCGGTGGTGGCGGCGCGCGACGGCAAGACCGTGCTGGTGGGCGATCTGGGACGGGTGATCGTCGGCGCGCGGCCGCGTTCCGGGATCGTCGGTTTTAACGCGCAGGACAACGTGGTGCAGGGCATCGTGCAGATGACCAAGGGGCAGAACGCCGCCAAGGTGGTCGCCGCGCTCAAGGAAAAAATCGCCGAAATGGAAAAGCGCCTGCCGCCCGGCGTCCACATCGCGCCGTATTACGACCGCACCGAACTGATCCACCATACCGTGCACACGGTGGCGGAAAACCTGCTGATGGGGGCGTTCCTGGTGATCGCCATCCTGGTCGGATTCTTGCGTAATTTGCGGGCTGCGCTGATCGTTGCGTCGATCATTCCGTTGTCGCTGCTGTTCGCCTTCATCCTGATGGATGCGCGCGGCGTATCCGCCAACCTGATCTCGCTGGGCGCCATCGACTTTGGGATTATCGTGGACAGCGCGGTGGTGCTGGTGGAAGCGGTGATGGTGCGACTGGCGCTCGCGCACGCCGACCATGTGCCGCACCACGACAGCTACGGCTGGCGCCTGCACGCCCTGAAAATGACCGCCATCGAAATGGGCAGGCCGATCCTGTTTTCCAAGGCGATCATCATCCTGGCGTTCCTGCCGATCTTCACCTTCCAGCGCGTCGAAGGGAAAATCTTCACGCCGATGACCTATACCCTGAGTTTTGCCCTGCTCGGCGCGATTCTGCTGACCATCACCCTGGTGCCGGCGCTGGTCAGCTACACCATGCGCCATCACGCGATGGAGGAAAAACACAGTCCCTGGATGCACTGGCTGCAAGACCGCTACCGCCGATTGCTCCTCGATCTGGTCGGCTCGCGCAAGCTCGTCACTGCCGGCGCGGTACTCCTGCTCGCCCTTTCGTTGGCGGGGGCAACCCTGCTGGGCAGCGAATTCCTGCCCAAGCTCGACGAAGGCAACATCTGGCTGAAAATCTCCCTGCCGCCCTCCACCGCGCTGGAAAAGACCAAGGAAGTCGAGCAGCAGGTGCGCGCCATCTTGAAAAGCTATCCCGAGGTGAACAACGTCATCACCCAGGTGGGGCGTCCCGACGACGGCACCGACCCGAAAGGGCAGAACAATTTGGAGATCATGGCCGATCTGAAAGCCAAGAAAACCTGGCGTTTCGCCGACAAGGAAGCGCTGATCGCCGACATGTCGGCCAAGATCAACGTGATGCCGGGGGTGCTGACCAACTTTTCGCAGGTCATCGAGGATAACGTCGAAGAGGCGCTGTCCGGGGTACAGGGCGAGATCGCCGTGAAGATTTTCGGCCCGGACCTGGAAATTCTGGAAAGCAAGAGCGAACAGGTCGCCGACCTGCTCTCCGGCATCCAGGGGGCGGCGGACGTGGCGGCGATTCGCGTGGGCGGGCAGACCGAACTCAACATCATCGTCGACCGCAGCCGCCTGGCGCGCTACGGCATCAACATCAACGACTTGAACGCCACCATCCAGACCGCCCTGGGCGGCGCGGCGGTCAACGTATTCTTCGAGGGCGACCGGCGTTTCGACGTGACCCTGCGCCTGGATCTGCCCTACCGCGATGCCGTCGACGATATCGCTGCGCTGCCGGTGGCGTTGCCCGGCGGGGGCGGCACGGTGCCCTTGGAATTGCTTGCCAATATCGAAATCAAGCAGGGTGCGGGACGTATCCATCGCGAGGCGAATGGGCGTATCGCCCTGGTCAAGGCCAATCTGCGGGGACGCGATCAGGGCAGCTTCGTCGCCGAGGCGATGGCCAAGGTCAAGGAACAGGTGGTTTTGCCGCCCGGTTATTACCTGACCTGGGGCGGCCAATTTGAAAACCAGCAGCGCGCCATGAAGCGCCTGATGGTGATCGTGCCGCTCTCGGCGGTGATGATTTTCATGTTGTTGTTCTGGGCCTTTCGCTCGCTCAAGAATGCCTTCCTGGTGCTGCTCATGATTCCTTTCACCTTTATCGGCGGCATCGCCGGGCTGGCGCTGGCCGGCCTGCACCTGTCGATCTCCGCGTCGGTGGGGTTCATCGCGGTGGCCGGCATCTCCGTGCAAAACGGCGTCATCATGGTCGAGCAGATCAAGGAACTGGTGCGCAACGGCGAGACCATCGCCGTCAGCATCGTCGAAGGCGCGGTGCGGCGCCTGCGGCCGATCCTGATGACCGCGCTGATGGCTGGTTTGGGCTTGTTGCCTGCCGCCCTGTCGCATGGCATCGGTTCGGAAACCCAGCGTCCCTTCGCCGTGGTGATCGTCGGCGGGCTGGTATCCGCCACCCTCCTGACCCTGATTCTTCTTCCCCTGCTCTATCCTACCTTCAGCGACGAGCGCGACGCGGCGGTGCAAAGTTCGTGAGCGTCCAGTAACGGAAACCGTATATGAAATCCTCTTGTTTAAAATCGCTATGGGTCGCCGGGTTGCTGGCCACCCTTGCGGCGTGCAGCGAAAAACCGGTTGAAGTCCAAGCCCCCGCCGAGGCCAAGGTCGACGGTGACACCGTGCAGATTCTCGCCAAGGAAAGCGCAGCTTTCATCAAGGTTGAAGCGGCTTCCGCCGACAATGGCGGCAACCTGCGCCTGCCGGGCCGGCTGGTATGGAACGAGGACCGCACCGTGCGGGTGATGCCGTCGGTCGCCGGGCGGGTGTTGCGCATCCACGTCCAGGCCGGCCAGCGGGTGAGCGCCGGGCAGCCGCTGCTGACCCTGTCCTCGCCGGATTTCGGCCAGGCCGACGCGGAGTGGCGCAAGGCGCAAGCCGATGCTGACCTGGCGTTGCGTACTGAGGCGCGCAACAAGGAATTGCTGGAAGGCGGCGCGCTGGCCCGCAAGGACTGGGAACAAAGCGCCGCCGACCTGGCCCGCGCCCGCGCCGAACTGGCGCGCGCCGAATCCCGCCTCAAGGCTTTGGGCGGCAGCCGCGGCAACCAGGAATACACCCTGACCAGCCCGCTGACCGGCATCGTGGTGGAGCGCAACGTCAATCCCGGCCAGGAGCTGCGCCCCGACCAGCCGCCGCCGGCACCGCTGTTCGTGGTGACCGATCCGCTATCCCTGTGGTTGCAGGCCGATGCCCGCGAAACCGACCTGGCCGTGCTGCGCCCCGGCATGACCGTGCAAGTCGAAGCGCCGCCGTTGCCGGGCGTCTTCCCGGCCACGGTCGAGCAGGTTGCCGATTTCGTCGATCCGGTGACCCGCACCGTGCGTTTGCGCGCCCGCCTCGACAATCCGCAGCGCCAACTCAAGGGCGAAATGTTCGTCACCGCGGTAATCCCCACGCCCGCCGGCGGCAAGCCGGTGGTGCCGGTCAAGGCGGTGTTCCTGCTCGGGGAAAAGCGCTACCTGTTCGTCGAAACCGGACCCGCCACCTATCGCCGCCAGGAGGTCGTTACTGGTCCGGAACGCGACGGCAAGGTGGTGGTGCAGGCGGGTGTCCAACCCGGCGAGCGCATCGTGGTGAAGGGCAACTTGCTGTTCACCCGCTTGTTCCCGGCGGTCCCCAAATGAGGGCGGTGTCGCGGTTTGGGATGGTGGAGCGCCGGCGTCCCGCCGGCAGGCCGGCAGGATGCCGGCGCTCCGCTTTGCCGCAGCGTGGGGAATCATGATTAAGCTCATCGTCGCGTTTGCCCTGCGCAAGCCGCTGTTCATCCTGGTCGGGGTGCTGCTGTTCATCGGCGGCGGTCTGGCGGCGTTTAATTCGCTGCCCATCGAGGCTTTCCCCGACGTCACCGATACCCAGGTGACGGTGGTCACGCTGTTTCCCGGGCGTGCCCCGGAAGAGGTCGAGAAGCAGGTGACGATCCCCCTGGAAATCGCGTTGGCGGGGCTGCCCAATTCGATTCGTCTGTTTTCCCATACCCAGTTCGGGTTGTCCTACATCGTCGTGACCTTCGACGATGGGCCGAGCCTGTTCGTCGCCCGCCAACTGGTGCAGGAGCGCCTGCGCGGCCTGGACCTGCCGCCCGGTATCGAACCCGACCTGGCGCCGCCCGCTACCGCGACCGGCGAGATCCTCCGCTACCGGCTGGCCTCCGAGACGCGCACCCCCATGGAACTGCGTACCTTGCAGGACTGGGTGGCGGCACGCGCCCTCAAGCAGGCGCCGGGGGTGGCCGACGTGGTGTCGCTGGGCGGTCCGATCAAGCAATACGAGGTGCGCCCCGACTTGGCGCGGATGCGTGACGCCAAGGTGACGCTGGCGCAACTCTTCACTGCCTTGTCGCGCGCCAATGCCAACGCCGGCGGCGGCAGCGTGGCGCAAGGCCGCCAGCAATTCCTGATCCGTGGCCTGGGATTGATGCACGATCCCGTTGAAATCGGCCAAGCGGTGGTGGCGGTCAACAACGGCGTGCCGATCCTGGTGCGCGACATCGCCTCGGTGGCCGAAGCAAAAGCGCCGCCGCAAGGGGTGGTGGGCTTCGGCGAGGAGGATGACACGGTATCCGGGATCGTCCTGCTGCGCCGTGGCGAGAACCCCAGCAAGGTGCTGGAAGGCGTCAAGACGCGCCTCGACGACTTGAACAACGGCGGCCTACCCAAGGACGTGAAGATCGAGCCGTATTACGACCGTTCCTGGCTGATCGGCAAGACCTTGAAAACCGTGTTCGGCAACCTGCTGGAAGGTGCGCTGCTGGTGGCGGCGGTGCTCTGGCTGTTTCTCGGCAACCTGCGCGCGGCGGCCATCGTCGCGGTCATCATTCCGCTGGCGCTGCTCGGTACCTTCATCGGCCTGACCCTGGCGGGGATACCCGCCAACCTGCTGTCGCTGGGGGCGATGGACTTCGGCATCATCGTCGACGGCGCGGTGATCGTCATGGAGAATATTTTCCGCCGCCTCGGCGCGGAAAGTGGGTCGCGCTCGCGCCTGTTACGCATCCAGGAAGCAGCCGTGGAAGTGGGGCGCCCCACGGTGTTTTCGATGGTCATCATCATCGTCGCCCATCTGCCGATCTTTACCATGCAGCGCCACGAGGGCAAAATTTTCGCGCCCATGGCCTGGTCGGTGGTGGCGGCGCTGGTGGCTTCGTTGATCCTGTCGCTGACCCTGGTACCCCTGCTTTCTCATGTGCTGCTCAAGAAGGACATCCCCCACGAGGAAAACCGCCTGATGAAGCGCCTGCTGGCCTGGTACGAACCGGCGCTGCGCTGGGCCATCGCCCATGCCCGCAAGGTGATGGCGGTGGCGGTGCTGGCGCTGGCCGGGGCGTTTGCCCTGGTACCCTACCTCGGCACGGAATTCCTGCCGGAACTCAACGAAGGCTCGATCTGGGTGAACGTCACCCTGCCCACCTCGGTTTCGGTCGAGGAAGCGCGCAGCCAGGCCCATGAGTTGCGGCGCATCCTGCGCGGCATCCCGGAGACCGACATCATCGTCTCCAAGGCCGGGCGGCCCGACGACGGCACCGATCCGAAGATCCTCAACATGGTGGAAATCCTGGTCACCCTCAAGCCGGAAACGCAATGGCGGGTCGGCATGACCAAGGACCGCTTGATCCGCGAAATGGATGCGGCGCTGTCGGCGATTCCCGGCATCGATCCGTCCTTCAGCCAGCCGGTGCGCGACAACATCCTGGAAAGCATTTCCCAGATCGACGGCCAGGTGGTGGTCAAGCTGTTCGGCGACGACCTGGTGCAGCTCAAGGCCCAGGCCAACCGCCTGCTTGCCGACATCGCCGGCGTGCCCGGCGTGGCGCGCGCCTTCATCGACCGCGACGGCGACCAGCCCCAGTTCATCCTGGAAATCGACCGGGAAGCCGCTGCCCGCCACGGCCTCAATGTCGGCGACATCCAGGACGTGATCGAAACCGCGATGGCGGGCAAGGCCGCCACCGAGTTGTGGGAAGGCGAAAAACATTTCTCGGTGGTGGTGCGCCTGCCCAAGAGTCAACGCACCCTCGACAAGCTCGGCGAGGTGCTGGTGCCCACCGCAACCGGCGCCCAGGTTGCTCTGGGCCAGCTGGTGCGCCTGCGCGAACGCAGCGGCGCGATGAACATCGCCCGTGAAAACGGCCAGCGGGTGGTCGCCATCGGCGTGTTCATCCGCGACCGCGACATGGGCAGCGTGGTAAAAGACATGCAGACCCACGCCGCCAAGCTGACCCTGCCGGAAGGCTACCGTATCACCTGGTCGGGCGAATTCGAGAACCAGGAACGCGCCATGGGCCGCCTGATGGTGGTGGTGCCGCTCTCCATCCTGTTCATCTTCCTGCTGCTGTTCGATGCCTTCGGTTCGTTCCGCGACGCCCTGCTGATCATCGCCAACATTCCCTTCGCCCTGATCGGCGGGATTCTCGCCCTGTTCCTCGCCGGTATTCCGCTGTCGGTGTCGGCGGCCATCGGCTTCATCGCCTTGTTCGGCCAGGCGGTACTCAACGGGGTGGTGATGGTCAGCTACTTCAACCAGTTGCGTAACCAGGGACTCGACATGCTGGCGACCGTCCTGGAAGGCTCGCTGACGCGCTTGCGCACGGTGCTGATGACCGGCCTGCTGGCCATGCTGGGCCTGCTGCCGATGGCCCTGTCGCACGGCATCGGCTCGGAAACCCAGCGCCCCCTGGCGCTGGTGGTGATCGGCGGGCTGGTCAGCGCGACCCTGCTGACCCTGTTCGTGCTGCCGACGTTTTATTACTACCTGTCGACGCATCCCAAGTTGGCGAAAGCGCTGCATTGATAGCCATGGACTATCGGCCCGCAAGCCCCGTCGATTCGACAAACTTGTAGGCCGGCCCCGGCCATTTCAGCGTAAAATATGCGACGTACCGCCCGGCGTTTTGCCGGGCCGGCGTATTTGCCGAAATAGCGTGGTCGCGTGGTTATGGAAGCACAGAACTCCCCCCTCATCCCCCGTTTGTTGCAGCAGATGGAAACCAGCCCCGGTTTCGCCGGGCTGGGGGCCGCGGTGCATACCATTACCAAGCTGGTCGAAGCCGACGACGTGGAAATCCGCGACCTGGTCAGCACCATCCTGCGCGATGCGGCGCTGACCGCCAAGCTGCTGCGCATCGCCAATTCCAGCCGCTACGGGCAGGGCGGACGCAACGTTTCGACGATCAATCAGGCCATCGCCATCGTCGGGTTGAAAACCGTGAAATCGGTGGCGTTGTCCCTGGCGCTGCTTGATGCACTTTCCAACAAGCCCCAGTCGCGCCAGTTGCAGGCCGAAATCGTGGCCGCCTATTTCTGCGGCACCCTCGCTTCGGAAATCACCCGCCTCAACGCGCCGCGCTTCAATGCCCAGGAAGCCCAGGTGTGCGGCCTGATGCAAAGCATCGGGCGGATGATGACGCTGTATTACCTGTACGACGAGATCGAGCGGATCCGCGCCATCCAGACTGAAAAGAACCTCGCCGAGGAAGAGGCGGTGCAGGAAGTCCTCGGTTCGAGTTTCGCCGAGATCGGCGCGGCCATTGCCGCCCATTGGAACCTTCCCGACGTGCTGCAGCAGAGCATGGCGCCGGTGGTCGGCAAGGCGCCGCCCCAGGCGCCCGCCACCGCCATCGGCTGGCACCAGTTGTGTACCCTGTTTGCGCGGCTGGTTACGGATTCGCTGTTCCGTCTTCCGGAAAACCGCGAGAAGGTCGATCTGGCACGGAATATCGAGTTTTTCCGAGTTGCCCTGGGCTTGCGCGAACAGGAAGTCCACGAGATCGTCGAAAAGGCCCTGGCGGATACCGAAACGCTGCTTTCCGACATGGCCTTCCCGTGCAATGTCGAAGACGCCCGCAACTTGCTACGCAAGGCCAACGAGCGGGTGCTCGACGTGCTGTCCGGGCAGGACACCCTCACCAAGGGCAGCGACAAGCTGTTCGGCAAGAAGCCGGTGGAAGTCATCCAGTACACCCTGCGCCAGATCCACGATACAGCGGGCTTTGACCGTACCCTGCTGATGCTTCCGGAAGGCGCTTCGGGCCTGCGCGCCATCGCAGGAGTGGGGCGCGACATCAACCACATCACCGCCAAATTCCGCTGCCGCGGCGGCGAACAGGACATCTTCAGGATGGTGATGGGCAAGAAGACCGATTTCTACATCGCCGATGCCAAGCTGCCGTCGATCATCAATTTCATTCCCGTCTGGTACCGCGAACTGGTCGATGCCCCGTCGTTCCTGCTGCTGTCGCTGGTGCACCACGATCAGGTGGTGGGCCTGGTGTACGGCGACTATTCCGAGAAACAAATGAATTCGCCCCTCAAGGCCATCAAGGAACGCGCGCCAAACGCCCGCGAGGACTTGCTCGGCGCCTTGCTGGCCGGGGCGGCGAAAAAATAGGTTGTCGCGGGAGTAATGGAAAGTTGCCGGGGTTGCATCGGCTTTGGGCGTTTCATCCGACACCCCTCCCGGATGATACGGGTCTGACGAATAGGGGCGTGCCGAGGGGGGACAGCCGATATTTCCAAGGACTTTTCCCAGGGGATGCATAGGAAAACCCTAATTCAGTATCCTGACTCCATAAAATCCGGCATTTTCCTGTTTCGTCGGTAGGATGATGTGGAGCTTTGAGTCCATGCGCCAAGCCTCTTGATTGAGGCGTTAGGGGGGCAGGAATAATGATTTGGGGAACTCATCGAGATTATTCTCATGATTGATATGAAGCAGGTGTTCTCCGATGTCGCACCGTAGTTTTATCGTCATTCCATGTTAGATCATCCTACCCGCTGGTCATGCTTCGTCGTGGCCTTCTGTCTTGCCATTCTGACCGCTTCGACGCTGGCGACCGCGTCGCCGGCCCTGCGCTTTGAAAATATGGGCGTCCAGAATGGCGAAAGCCAGTTCGTTGAAGCTCTCATGCAGGACCGCCTGGGGTTCATCTGGGTAGGAACGACCAATGGCTTGCACCGCTATGACGGATACAATTCCATCGCCTTCAGGCATGACCCCGGCAAGGCTGACAGTCTGCCCAGCAACTTGGTTTCCGCGCTGTTTGAGGATAAGCGCGGCAGGATATGGGTAGGCACCCGCGGGGGATTCGCACGCTTCGATGCGGAAACCAGCAGTTTCAAAATGTTCGAGCCGGTTCCGGGACAGCCCAGCAAGGTACGCAAGATTGTCGGCGACGGGCATGGCGGAATGTGGTTGGGAACCCTGGATGGCGTGGTGCATTTCGATCCTGAAAGTGGCCATTTCCAGCGCTATCGCAATGATCTCGCCAATCCAGACAGCCTTGCCACGGATAACGTCTCCGCGCTGGCCGTCGACGCCCAGGGCGGGCTATGGGTGGGAACCTGGCCGGCAGGGATGGATTATCTTGCCCCCGGCGCGACCGCCTTTCGTCATTACCGGGTAGACCAAACTTCCGGCGCGGAATCCCAGAGCGACAACGTCAGAGCCTTGTACGTCGATCATCGGCAACGGCTGTGGATCGGCACCACGAAAGGGGTATTCGTCTGGGAGATCGGGAGCGCTTGGAAAACCCGAAAATTTCTTCCGCCTCCGGAGGATATCCGGGAATTCCGCGTTT
This sequence comes from Sulfuricella sp., assembly GCA_018336195.1. GTDB lineage: Bacteria > Pseudomonadota > Gammaproteobacteria > Burkholderiales > Sulfuricellaceae > JAGXQV01. Next base: position 36,200 of record JAGXQV010000148.1, read on the forward strand.
ACAATTTTTGCGAGGATGACGAAGCCCATATCTGGATTGCCACCCAGGCATCGGGCCTGCTGCGCTGGAGTGACGCGGACCAGCGCTTTAGCGTGTATCGTCACCGTTCCGAAGACCCTCATAGCCTGCCGAGCAACGGTGCCACGGCGATTTTATCCGATCGTTCCGGAATTCTCTGGGTAAGCCCCATCGGCGTGGGACTGAGCAAGGTGGACCTTGCCAGCGGCGGCTTTGAACGGATCATCCCTAGCGACCTGGCGACCGGACGTTCCAATATCATTACCGGTTTTGCCGGCGAGGCAAATGGGCAACTCTGGTGGGGAAGCACGGATGGCCTGACGCTGTTCGATCCCGCCACGCGCAAGGTGGTCCGGCATGTTTCCGCCGAGCCAAAGCATCCCGGCTCGTTAAGCAGCAACCTGGTGTATCACCTGCTCCGCCAGCCGGGCGGGCCGCTATGGATTGCCACTTCATCCGGGTTAAACCGCCTCGACCGCCTGGGTGGCCCGCTTCGGACGATGCGTTTCCACAACCCGGCACTCGATTCCGTCAACCGGATTGCCTTGGGAGGCGACGGCGTGCTTTGGCTGGGCACCGGCGGCGGGCTGCTTCGATATGACCCCCAAACCGGCGCAATCAGACAGTATTCCCACAGCCCCGCCGAGCCAAACAGCCGCAGCATCGATTCGACTATCGCCGTCATCGTGGATCGGGCCGGAAGGGTCTGGGCCGGGGGAGGAAGTAACGGTGGGGGATTGGACGTTCTCGACCCGGTGACCGGGAAGTTCAAAAATTACCCTCTCGATCCGCATAATCCCAATAGCCTGAATTCCAATAATGTATTTTGCCTGTTTGAAGATGACCAGGGAACGATATGGATAGGGACGAATAATGGCCTTAGCCGTGCGAGCCTCTCGAAAAGCGGTGATTTCGAGTTTCGCCACTACACCAAAAAAAACGGCTTGCCTTCCAATGAAATCTGGAGCATTCAGGCCGACAGAAACGGGATGCTCTGGGTAAACACCTCCGGCGGGCTTTCAAGGATTGACCCGTCAAGCGGGCGGATTGCCAATTATTTTTCTTCGGATGGGGTCATGGAAGGAGGCTTCTTTGTCGGTGCAAATATCCGGACCAGCGACGGAACCTTATATTTCGGCGGATTCAGGGGAATTGCCGCGGTTTACCCCGGCGCGCTACGCATCAATACCGCGCCTCCCCAAATGGCCATTACCGACATCACGACCTTCAATCAATCCTTGAACGAGGGCGTTTCTCCCCTAGGCGTGAAACTTGATGGGACGGTATCGCTTCCCACCGGGTTGACGCTGCCCTGGCGCGACTCCAATTTTTCTCTGGAATTTACCGCCCTGAGCTATTCCGCTCCCCTGCGTAATCGCTATTTATTCCGCCTTGAAGGCTTTGACCATGGCTGGATAGAAACCGACGCCAAACATCGGGTGGCAAGCTATACCAACCTCGAACCGGGGCGTTACGTCTTTCAGGTGAAGGGCGCCAGCAGCAACGGCATATGGAGTAAGAGCGACCTGTCGTTCCCGATCACCATCACCCCGCCTTTCTGGAAAACCTGGTGGTTCCGTCTGCTCTCCATTATCGCGCTGCTCTGCCTCCTGACCGTGGCTTATCGCTGGCGTATCCGCCAACTCAGGCATGAGCGGATGCGTCTCGAACGATTGGTTGAAGAGCGGACCAGCGAGTTGGCAAGAAACAATGAAGAGCTAACCGACACCTATGACGTGTTGGTTCAGGCAAATACAGCGGCGCAGGCGGCGAATCAAGCCAAAAGCGAATTCCTCGCCAACATGAGCCATGAGATTCGCACGCCGATGAACGCCATCATCGGCATGACGCAACTGGCGCTACAAAGCGAATTGCCGCCCAAGCCGCGCAATTACCTGGGAAAGATCGATGTTGCCGCCAGCCAGTTGCTCGGCATCCTCAACGATATTCTCGACTTTTCCAAGGTCGAGGCCGGCAAGATGGAATTCGAACAGGTCGATTTCAGCCTCGCCGACGTCCTGGAACGCTTGTCCGATATCTCGAAAATCAAGGCGCAGGACAAGGGGATAGCGCTGCTCTTCGACGTTGGCAGCGACGTTCCCATCGCCCTGGTCGGCGACCCGCTACGGCTGGGGCAGGTGCTGAACAACCTGGTCGACAATGCGATCAAGTTTACCGAGAAAGGCAGCGTCACCGTCCGCATTCGGCGTGGCGCTGCCGAAGACGGCGGCGTTCACCTGCGTTTCGAGGTCAGCGATACCGGGATCGGTTTGAACGAAGAACAGTGCAGCCGCTTGTTCAGTCCCTTTACCCAGGCGGATAGCTCGACCACCCGGAAGTTCGGCGGCACCGGTCTGGGACTCTCCATCTGCAAGCGCCTGGTCGAAATGATGGGCGGCAAAATCGGCGTGGAAAGCCGGCCGGGGGCGGGGAGCACGTTCCACTTCAGCGCCGGGTTCGCTGTGCCGAGCATAGGCAGCAGTCGCGAACCGTACCTCAAACAGCGCCAAGAATCCCTTCACGATTCGGCAATCTCCCTGCACGGCGCCCATTTACTGCTGGTGGAAGATAACGCCGTGAATCGCGAGGTGGCGCTGGAAATCCTCGCCAATGCCGGGATGTGCGCGGATATTGCCTGCAACGGCGCCGAGGCCGTCGAGATGGTGCGGCAGAAAAACTACGATGCCGTGCTGATGGATTGCCAGATGCCGGTGATGGACGGCTTCGAGGCAACGCGCCGAATCCGCGCCGAGCCTCGGTTTGCCGATTTGCCCATCATCGCCATGACCGCCAACGCCATGACGGGCGCCCGCGAAAAGTGTATCGCCAGCGGCATGAACGACCACATTGCCAAACCGATTCACGTCGGTAATTTGATCGCCAGCCTCGCGCATCGGGTCCATCCTGCTGCTTGCCGCTTGCCATCTGAAGAAGCGGGCAGCGCAACCGGCAGCCTGCCCCCGGAAAGCGCCGCCCCGCGATTGACCGGGGTGAATACCGACGAGGCTCTCGATTGCCTCAATGGCAATATCGCGCTGTACCGCAAAATACTGATGGCCTTCCGCGAGGATCAGGCCGATGCGGTGGTGCTCATGCGGACGATGCGTCGCGCAGGCGACGGAAAATCCGCGGCGCGGCTGGTCCACACGCTGCGCGGCCTGGCCGGCAATGTCGGCGCGCAGGAAATCGTCAAATTGACCAAGGAACTCGAAGCGGCGCTCGCAAGCGAGCAGGGCGATGTTGAAACCCTCTTGAATGAACTGGAAAAACACCTGGCCGCGCTGATTCGAGAAATCGACCACGCCCTGCCGCATGGCGCGGTCGCCAATGCGCCGGGCGGGGAGTAAGTTACAGCGGGTCCGTGGCGGGGTGAGCCAAATATAACGCCCGCGGTAACTAGTCAGCGGAGTTCCTCCCCTCTCCCACTTGTGTGGGAGAGGGGCTGGGGGAGAGGGTTGGTTGGGCTTCGACAAGCTTTGCCGATGTGCAAACCACCCTCTCCCCAACCCCTCTCCCGCGTACGGGAGAGGGGCTATCGGGGGCATTTTTCGTTGGTCTGAGTAGTTACGGCCCGCGATAATCCGGGCATCGGCAAGAGTGGCGGCATTCGAGTGATTTATTATTGGCTTACTGAAGACGGCTAGATATTGATGTTGGTGGCCTATTCAAAAAATACCAAAGATAGCCTTACGGACAAGGAAACTGCCGTGTTGCGCAAACTGGTAAAGGAGTTGTAACTATGGACAAGACGCTTTTTGATGACCTGACGCAAAGCCTCAAAGAAGCCGCGGCAATTCGCCGCAACGAACTCGCTCCAAGCCGTGTGACGGAAATTCATGCCCCTGATGCCAAAGCGATTCGCGCCAAAATCGGGTTGAGCCAAAGCGAGTTTGCCCAATTGATCGGGGTTAAGGTCGCCACCTTGAGAAACTGGGAGCAACATCGGCGTACCCCGACTGGCGCCGCCGCTGCATTGTTGACTATTGTAGAGAAGGAACCCGCTGCGGCACTGAGAGCGCTGCATTGAGAGGAATCGCGGGTATTCGCGCACGTTGGCGAAAAGGTGATCCTGCTCATCTTTGGGGCGTGCCATCCAAAGGTGTCTGAATAAGCTACCAATTTGTCCGAACTGGCAATAAAAACAAAGGCCCGCAACAATGCGGGCCTAGTTTTTTATTCTTCCAGTTTTCATCACCCCCCCGCACCCGCCAAAACAACCTCCAGCGCGGCCCGGTCCAGATGGTAGTGGCAAATCTCTTTGCCGTCCTCGCCGATCAAGACCGGTACCTTGCTACCGAAGCGCGTTTCGAGGGCATCGTCTTCGTCCACGTCGAGGATTTCCAGGTGGAAACCGTGTTCGGGTTGCAGCGCTTCCAGCGCTGCAACCATGGCGTGGCACAGGGAGCAATACTCCCGGCTGTAGACGGTGAGGCGCACCGTTACTCGATGCGCAGCGCGACGAACATCGAGCTGGTACCGCGCCGTACCAGTAGGGCGATGGTGCTGCCGGTCTTGAACTGGGAGAGGATTTGGTTGAACTGCTCGACGCTCTTCACGTCGCGGTTGTTGATCGACAGGATGAGGTCGCCACGCTGGATGCCGACCTTGGCGGCTTGGCCGTCGGCTTCTTCGACGAACAAGCCGTGACTGACCTTGAATTCCTTGAGTTGGGCTTCGCCGGCTTCGCTGAGGGTGAGGCCGATGCGGTTGGCGGTTTTGCCGTTCTTGCCGGCCTTGCCGCTGGGGGCGCTTTTTTCGGCGGGGGCTTCGCCGACGGCGATGGTCAAGTCCTTGGTTTCACCCTTGCGCCACACTTGTACGGCGATTTTCTTGCCGGGTTTGACTGCGCCGACCAGGCGCGGCAGGTCGGCGGAGCTTTCCACCGGCTTGCCGTCGAATTTCAGCACCACGTCGCTGACTTCCAGGCCGCCTTTTTCGGCGGGGCTGTTTTTCTCGACGTTGGCGATCAAGGCGCCTTGGGCTTTGGATAGCCCGAACGATTCGGCGAGTTCCTTGGTCATTTCCTGGATCATCACCCCCAGCCAGCCGCGCGTGACCTTGCCGCCGCTCTTCAACTGGTCGGCGATGCTCATTGCCACGTCGATGGGGATCGCGAAGGCCAGTCCCATATAGCCGCCGGAGCGGCTGTAAATCTGCGAGTTGACGCCGACCACTTCGCCTTTCAGGTTGAACAGCGGGCCGCCCGAGTTGCCGGGGTTGATCGCGGCGTCGGTCTGGATGAAGGGCACGTAGTTTTCCTGGGGCAGCGAGCGGCCCTTGGCGCTGACGATGCCGGCGGTGACGCTGCTTTCGAAGCCGAACGGCGAGCCGATGGCGGCCACCCATTCGCCCACCTTGAGTTGCTCGGGGTTGCCGATGGCGACTTTGGGCAGGTTGGTTGCGTCGATCTTGAGCAGGGCGATGTCGGTGCGCCGGTCGAAGCCGATCACCTTGGCCTTGAGTTCCTGCTTGTCGGTAAGGCGTACCAGCACTTCGTCGGCGTTTTCGACGACGTGGGCGTTGGTGAGGATGTAGCCGTCGCTGCTGATGATGAAACCGGACCCCAGCGATTGGGACTTGTATTCGCGCGGCTGGCCCTTGCGCGGCATTTGCGGCTGGAAGCGCCGGAAGAATTCGAAGAACGGATCATCCTCGGATAGCCCAGGAAATCCGGGAACCTGGGCCATTCCCTCGCGGGTCTGGGTGATGCTGATGTTGACCACCGCCGGTCCCTGCTTTTCCACCAACTGGGTGAAGTCGGGCAAGTCCTTGGCGGAAACGGATGCCGTAATGAAAACCATGGTCGCGGCAATTAGCAGATTTTTCAGTAGCTTCATTGATGATCTCCATAAAAGTTGACGACAGATTGCGGGTTTATGCGGCTCAGCACTACCGCGTGGCAGGTGCCGCCGGCATTCATTCGCGCCGACTGGCGCCGCGACCAGAAAAATCCTAGTACCAGGCCCAGCACCGCGCCGCCTACCGAATAGGCTTCGCTCGCCGCCGCCGTGGTGCCGAGCAGGTGGCCGGCGATGGCGCCGCCCAACAGCAGCGTCACCGCCGGCAGATAAATCGCCGTAGCGCCTTTCAGCAGGGCGTTGTCCGGCAGGCCGATGCGTACCCGTTCGCCGGGCTGCGCGCCGATGTCGTTGCGCACCTTGTAGAGGGGCGCCTGGCGCTCGAAAAAACCCAGCAGCGAAGCGGTGCCGCAACTGCTGCTGCCCTTGGAACAGCCGCTGCAACTGGATTGGCGGTTAGCCTGGATCAGTGCGCTGGCGCCTTCCACTCTGACAACCAGTCCTTCGGTTTCGTTCACGGACGGGGACTTTCTGGAAGAATGCGGAGAATCAGGTGGGGGCAGGATGACCGGGTTTCAAGTTGGAAATCAGGGTTTGCCCTTGTTGTAGACGACGGCATTGCCGATCAGCGTCACGGTTGCGCTGGGAACCTCGCCGAGCACCGTGACCTGGTGGTTTTCCACGGGTTTGGCAAAGACGTTGATGCCGCCTTGGCTGGACAGGCCCTGCATGGGCTTGGCGTTCCCGGAAAGCGGTTCGATGAACACCGAAACCGAGGCCATGCCGTCGGAAAACACCAGTTGGCTGACCGGCTGTTCCTTGCCCGGTAGGTTGCGCTTGAAGGCCATGGTGCGGGTGAAGCCGGGGGGGAGGGCGGTGACGTTCCAGTTCGGATCGACGTTCTGGATATTCGACAGCGTGGGGCGGTCGGTGGCGATCACCACTTTCTTGCCGGTGAGTTTGGGCTTGAGTTGTTCCTTGTCGATCTTGCCGCCGATGGTGACCTGGGTGAAGGCGGTTTGCGCCACTACGTCGCCGTTGTCGTTGAGCGTACTGATACGCAGGAGGATGCCGCTGCTGCTGTCCGCGCACAGTTTGTGGCGGTAGCGGTAATTGTCCTTGGGGTCGAGCAGGACGTTCTGGCAGAGGATACCGCTTACCCGTCCGGTATCGCCGAGCTTGACCGTGTAGTTTTCGGTGATCGGCGCGGCATTGCCGGAAAACAGGGTGGGAAAGGTGTTCCTCGGCTTGCGTTTTTCCACCACTACGTTTTTGTCGTCGCTTTCGAAACACAGGACTTCGTCGTTGTTGCGCACCACTTCGCGCGGCATTCCGTCGAGCATTTCGAGTTTTTCGTGTTCGCCCCACTCGTCGCGGGTATGCACGACCTTGAAGGTTTCGACGCGGTTGCCGACCTGGTGGATATAGGTTCCCGCATAGCTCTGCTGATGTGCCGCCGTTACGATTTTACCCAGCCAGGCCAGGGCATCCAGTTGGTTGGCCTGCGCCGTGGCGCTGCACAGCACCGCGGCTACGGCGAGCGACGTTGCTACTCTCATTGGTCGCCCCGACGCACATCGACAGAGGCGCGCGAATAGGGTGACGCGCCGTAATAGGCCGAGGTCGAATATTCTTGGTGGGCGTTGACGTAGCCGCTGACACTGGCTGACGAGAGGTGCACGGCTTCCTGATTCATGGCGAGTTTCGGAGCGTCCGGCAGGTTCAACTGGAATGCCGTCCAAGCCACCACCGATACCGCGGCGAGCGAAGCGGCCATCGACAGAGCGACTTTGGGGCTGAATGCGCGGGGTTTGCGGAGTTGCGGGGCGAGTATCGTCGGCTCGGCTGCCAGGCGCTCGGCGAAGCGCGCGGAAAATCCGCTGTCGAGCAGCGGCGTCTGACGCAGTCCGTCGCCGATCAGATGATAGATCTCCCAATCCTCACGCAACGTTTCGGTCTGTTTCAGCTTGCCGAATACGATACGCGCATCATCGCCATCCAGTTCCCCGTCCATCAAAGCGGATAGTTGCTCTTTCATGGTTACCACCTTTTATCCTTGCTGGTTCCTAGGAGTGGGCGCAAACGTTCGGCAACCGCCTCGCGTGCCCGGAAAATTCTCGATCTGACCGTCCCGATGGGACAATTCATGATGCCGGCGATGTCTTCATAGCTCATGCCTTCGATTTCGCGCAGGGTCAGGGCCATGCGCAATTCTTCCGGCAGCGTGTCCATCGCGCGGTTCACCGTTTCGCCGATTTGCTTGCTCATCAATACGTTTTCCGGTGTATTGATGTCGCGCAACTGGTCCGCATCGTCGAAAGTCTCCGCCTCTTCCGCGTTGAAATCGGTGGATGTCGGTGCGCGCCGGCCCTGGGCGACCAGAAAGTTCTTGGCGGTATTGATGCCGATCCGGTACAGCCAGGTATAAAAAGCGCTGTCGCCACGGAAGGAAGGCAAGGCGCGATAGGCCTTGATGAAAGCTTCCTGGGACACGTCCTCGATTTCCGCCGGGTCGCGGATAAAGCGCGATAACAGACGCGCCAACTTGCGCTGGTATTTTGCCACCAGCATCTCGAAGGCCCGTTTGTCGCCGCTTTGCGCGCGTTCGACCAGTTGTTGGTCGATTTCCCTATCACTCATCCCAGTTTGGCTTCTATTCCGAACAAAACCGGGCAAGTATAGCCTTTCCCAAGGTTTTCAGGAAACGGCGCGCTCCCGTTATCATCAAGACCGGCTTATCCCGAAATGGTTCATTATTTCGGTAGGGGGCGGGGTTTTATGGGGGGGGATTCAGGTGGATCGTCCGTCCATCTTGAATCTTGCCGAGGAGTTTTCCAGGCTGGCGGCTAGGTCGGACAGGTTCGACGAGGCATTCCACAGGGCGTGCATGGCTTCGCGGGTTTCCACCAGGAACAGGGCGATCTTGCCCATTTCGAGCTGGGCGTCTTCGCTGGAAAACGACTGGATACGGGTTTCCGTGGCCAGTTCGCGGGCCATCGCGGCCATTTCGCCGCCCAGTTCCTCCACCACCCGCTGCGCCGAGCATTGCACCATTTCCCAGGGCTTTTCCTTTTCGAAGGTGACCCCCAGGGAAGACAGGGAGGCGATTACCTTGCGTATTTCGCTGGCCGCGTCGACGGCTTTTTCCAGGGCCAGCGGCGAGGGCGGGTTATCCGTGTGCGGCACGGCCAGGTAGCCGGCAAGCTGGCTTTCCACGCTCTCCAACTGCTCGCGGAAATGCAATACCGCGTCGGCAACCTCCAGCAGGCGCATCAACAAGGTAGAGAATTCCTTGCCGGCGGTCTGCGCCATGGTGACCGAACGTTCGGCGAACAGGGAGACCACCTCGGTCTGCTTGGACAGGCGCGCCATGGCTTCGGTCGATTCGGTGAGGCGGTCGACGACCTGGTAGATGCGCTCGTGCGCCACGTCGATGCCGTCGCTGATGCGGCGTACCGTGCTGTTCAGCAGGTTGCATTCGGTGCAGACCTGGGTGACTCCGTTGGCGGTCTCCTCGTTCATGATCTGTAACTGGGCCTGGGTCATCGCGAGGGCGCGGTTGAAGCGCCCGATTTCCCCGCCTCCGCAGATATCCACGTGACAACTCAAGTCGCCCTGAACGATCTGGTCGAGGTTGGCGATCCCCTGTTCGAGCGGCACCATGATGCCGCGGAAAAACAGCAGGCCGCTGACGGCCAGGATCAACAGCGCAATCACCATGCCGGCCAGCATGACGCGCTGGATCAGGGCATGGCGGGCCAGTTCCTGGGCGTAACCGGCTTCCGCTTCGTTGAGCAGTGCCTGCATGAGCTGGTCGGCCAGCGCATTGGCCTGGTCGTACAAGCGATTGACGCGGGTGCCGACCAGTTGGTTGGCTTCCCGGAATTTTCCGCTATCCAGTTCTTGCAGCGCCGGCGCCAGCCCCTCCTCCACGTAGCGCAGGCGCGCGGCCCAGTAGCGGTCGGCGAGTGGTGCGGTGACCGGGCCGATTTCTCGTTTGCGGAAGGTGCTCCACAATTGCTCGATTTCACCGCGGCTCCGGTTTAGCGCTTCGGTGTGTTGGGATAGGGGGTGATCGTGGCTGCCGGACAGCGGATTGGCGGGGTCGTGCATCAGGGCAAGCAGAACCTGGGCGCGATTGTCCGCCATCAGGAATTTGATGCGCGCCAGCGCATCGCCGGCCTGCACCTTGTTCTGGTACATTGCGCGCAACTCGGCTTCGGCCTCGCGCATGATGCCCATGCCGAGCAGCGCGCCCACCGTCAAGATCAGCGCTACGTAGACGATGCCGAGGGTAATCCCGCCGCGAATCGACAGCAGCCGGTCGAGGCGGAATCCCGCGGCGCACGCCGCAGCGGTGCCGGCTGGAAGGGCCTGGTAAAGTTTTTCCGCGGCGGCGATGTCCTCCGCCGCGGCGCGGCGCCGCACCGACTGGTAGCCGACGATGTGGCCGCCGTCCATGATCGGCATGACGAAACAATCTACCCAGTAGTAGTCGCCGCTCTTGGTGCGGTTTTTCAGGACGCCGCGCCACGGCATGCCCTTTTTCAGGGTTTCCCACAGTTCGGCAAACAGTTGCGGCGGGGTGTCGGGATGGCGCACCAGGTTGTGGCTTTGCCCCACCAGTTCATCCAAGGCGTAACCGCTCACCTCGGCGAAGACGCTGTTGGCGAAGGTGATGACGCCGTGCAAGTCGGTTTTGGATACCAATATCTCGCCGGGGGGAACCTGTCGTTCCCGCCGGGAGAGCGGAGTGTTGTGCTTCATATTTGCTTCCTTTGAATTCAAAACGGCTATTTCGTCCACAGGCGCCGGATAATCAGGGCCACGGCGCGGCATTCCGAATGCGCCACCGGCGCCTTCACGGCAAATTCTTCGAGCCGCGAATCGCGCTGGCGCGGCGACATGAGGGGCATGCCCGCCTTGTCGTAAACGCTGTGCACCTGGGGTTCATGGATTTTCGCCCCGCGTTCCTTGACTACCGCCACTTCGCCGTTGGCGAGACGGACCAGGGCGCCGGGCGGGTACATGCCCAGTTCTTTCACCAGCGTATCGCAGGATGATGCATCGAATTGGGTTTCCTTGCCTTGCATGATTTCCGCGATTGCCTTGAGCGGCACCTTGGCCGCCCGATAAGACCGTCCCTTGATCATCGCCGTATAGATATCCACCAGCCCCAGCAGGCGTGCGCCGGGCGGCAGTTCGTCGCGGTGCAGTCCGTGCGGGTAGCCGCTGCCGTTGATACGCTCGTGATGGCTGGAGACCGCGGCAAGCCAAATCTCGTTGTCCACCCCGGCGCGTTTCAGGCGCGTCACGCTGGTTTGCGGGTGGCGCCGCATCGTCTCGTTCTGCTCCTCGCTGAGGGCGTCCGGCTGTTTTTCCAAATGCAGCATGTCCACCAGGCCGATATCGAAGGTCAGGGCCGCGCACATCAGCGGCGTCAGTTCGGCGTCGGCCATCCCCAGGCGCTCGCCGAGCAATGCGCAAAGCACCGCCGCATGGACGTGGTGGGAAAGCAGATAGGGATTATGAAAGTCCAGGTGTATGGCGGCAATCGCGCCTTCCGCGTCGCGCGCGCAAGCGGCGTGGATCTCCCGTGCCATAGCAATCACCCGCTCGCGGGTATCGTCGCTGGGCGCGGCCCCCAGCAGATCGGTGAATAGCGTTTTGAGGCGCAGGGTCAGTGAGCCGATTTCGTCGAAAACCGGCTGCGGCTGGCCTACCACCGGATGAGCCGGGGCCGTCGATGCCGCCGCGCCCTCCGCCGCGAACAAGCCGTTGGCGACCAGCCGCTCAAGCTGGTGCTGGTAGGAAATGACCACCCCCTTGCGCAGCAACAGCCGCCCGTCCTTGTCGAAGACCGAAAAGGGCAGGGGCATGCCGAGCCGGACGTCGGCCGGGACAAGCCGTTTCATTGGCGGAGTCGGCTAGGCGGTGTGCGGCGCCGGGGCGCCCAGCACGCTGTCGACGACTTCCTTCATGGCAGTGTGGTCGTGCGGCTTGATCAGGTAACCGTCGATGCCCGGGGAGGAGAACAACGCGGCGATCCGCTCGCATTCGTCGTGGGCGGAAATCAAAACGAATGGCGGCGGTGCATCGCTGGCGTTGAGCCAGGTCGCCAACGCCACCCCATCCATGTTGGGCATCATCCAGTCGCTCAGGACGATGTCGTAGCGCCGTTCCCTGAGCTTGCGCTGGGCTTCCCGGCCATCGCCGGCTTCGTCCACCGTGGCCTCCGGGAATAACAGCGCAAGCATCGCCGACAACAGCGAGCGATGAATATCCACGTCGTCCACCACCAGCATACGCAGAGGGGAAGGTGCCGGTGGCGGCGGGGTAACGGTATTTCCGGTGCGGCACGCGCCGACGCGGCGCTCGCCTTGCAACATCCAGCGTAATGATTCCATGGTTGCCTCCTTTCAACGGGTTGCCACTGGCTTTCAAGCTGCGGCAATTGCGGGTATGCGCCCGCCGGATCGATTCGTTCCGGGGCGCGGAAGTCCGGTTATGGGGTGGCGCATCGCTCTCGAAATACCGAGGCGGGCGGCTTTTTCCATTTGCTTTTCCCTGCAACCGCGTTGTCGAAGTTCATGGTTCTGGTTCCCCTTTGAAATACTCGCGAAAAATCAGGTTCTGAAGCGACCCGCCAGGTTTTGCAGGCGCCCCGCCAAGGTTTCCAGGTCGTGGATGGTGTTGGCGGTTTGCTGGAACGCTTGGCTGTTTTCTTCGGAAAGGCGGGCGATGTTTTCCACCTTGTGGGCGTTCTCGCTGTTGGTCTGGCTTTGTTCCCGGAGCGAGGCGGTAATCCCGCTGACCGCTTCGACCACCTGCTGGACGCCCGATTTGATCTGATTGATTGCCTCGCCGGCCTGGTCCGCCAGGTCGGTTCCGGCGCTGACCCGCGCCACCCCGGAAACCATGCTGGTGATCGCCAGTTTGGCGCCGCCCTGGATTTTTTCGATCATCGCGGCGATTTCATGGGTCGAGTTGGCGGTGCGCTCGGCGAGTTTCCTGACTTCGTCGGCGACCACCGCGAAGCCGCGCCCCTGGGCGCCGGCCCGTGCCGCTTCGATGGCGGCATTGAGGGCGAGCAGGTTGGTCTGGTCGGCGATTTCCTTGATGACGCTGACGATCGCCGAGATCTGGTCGGTTTGCCGGCCGAGATCCTGGATGATCGCCGCCGACTCGTTGACCGTCTCGGTGATCTGGCTCATTTCGGTGGCGGCCTGGTGGATGATGTCGCCGCCCTGAGCGGAAAGTGCGCTCGATTGGGTGGAGACTTCCTGGACTTGCTCTGCCTCCCCGGCCACGCCGTCGATGTTGTAGGTCATGATCTCGACCTGGGCCGCCATCGAATAGGCTTGCGTGCTTTGCGCCTGGGAGTTGGCGGCCACCTGGGCGGACACCCGGGCCAGATCGGTGGTGGTCGCCAGCACCTGTTCGGCGCAGCCCTTGACCTCGTGGACGATGGTCTGCAGTTTGTCCATGAAGGTATTGAAAGTTCTGGATATTTCGCTGACCTCGTCCTTGCCGGTCGCCGCCAGGCGGCGGGTCAGGTCGCCCTCGCCGGCCGCGATGTCGTGCAGCCCGGCGCGCACCGCGGCGAGGGGGAGGGTCACCGAGCGGTTGATGAACAAATAGATGAAGAGGATCACCGGGATCATCAACCCCAATGCCACCAGGACGATTTCCAGGCAGAAGTCGCGCACCGTGGCGTTCACCTCGGCGAGCGAGATGCGCATGCTGACCGCGCCCAGTACCGTGCCTTCCGGGACCGTGTGGCACATCAGGCAATCCTTGCCGAGATAGTTTTTCCGGGCAACCGCCGGAATCACGGCGCGCAGGCTCTCGCCGTCCGGGCCGTCGATCACCTGAAAATACGCCTGGGCGCTTTGCAGCACCTGCCGCTCGACGTCGTCGCGGGCTTGTTCGTCCGGCGTCCCCGCGCCGAACTGCTGGCTTACCTGGTCGCCGCGTACCATCCGCAATTCCCGGATGTCCTCGGATTGCCTGATCTGATCGAGATATACCGCGCGCTGGGCGATGGTGCCGGTAATCATCATGCCGGTCAGGCTGGCCATGGTCATGCGGTAGACGCTTTGCGAAAAATTGCGCGCTTGGCCGATCGCCGTCTCGCGTTGCTCCAAGGTCGCCCACCAGATCATTCCGCTCCAGGCGAGCGCCAGCAGGAGGGAGATGCCCACCACCAGGCGTATCCAGATTTTCAGGTCGCAAAGCTTTACGAATTTCAGATCACACAGTTTCATCCCTAGCCTCTTATTGCCGAGCAACCATTTGCTCGGCCCACACCAGCGCTTCGAAGTGGGCTTGATTGATGTTTTCCGCCGGCAGGTGCAGGGCTTGCGACAAGCTTTCGACCTGCTTCCAGTCCATGTTCTCGCTGGCTTCGACGAGGTTGAGGAAGGGCGCGTAAATGCCCGTCCGGTAGCGCAGCGCGTCGCCGATGTTTTGCGGCAGGTTGAGGTTTTCCACCAGGCTGTCGAGCGGCGTTTCGAGCACCACGTCGAGCATCGAAAACATCCCCACGATGAACAGGTTGTCGCGCTCGCGGCTGGCCAGGAAGGGTTGTCCCACCAGTTCGGCGAAACGTCCGCGCGCAATCGCCATCTGGATCAAGGCCGGCGCGCGGGTCGCGCTGACGCTGGTAATCAGCAGCAGCGACAGCCAACGGTAGAGTTGCCGGTAGCCGAGGATGGCCAGGGCGTGGCGGATCGATTGGACCTGTCCGTTTCCGAACCCCGCGCAATTGATGTAGCGCAGGAGCTTGAAGGACAGCGCCATGTTCTGCTTGAAGCAGGTCTCCAGTTCGCCGACGTCGCTGTTGGCGTTTACCTTGTTGAGCAGTTCGAGCACGGTGGTGCAAGTGGGGTTGATGACCTTGACCGACAGCGTTTCGGGATGGGCGAGGTAATAGCCTTGGAAATAATCGAAACCCAGTTCCGCGCAGGCCAGGTATTCCTGCATGGTTTCGATTTTCTTGGCGATCAGCTTGAGCGCCGGATAACGGCGGAAGTGCTCGACGGCCTTGGCGAGCGTCCGGGTATCGAAGCGCTGCACGTCGAGCTTGATGTAATCGGCGGCCTCCACGAGCCGCTGGGTATGCTTTCTCGGCAACAGGTCTTCCAGAGCGATGCGGAAGCCCAGGTCGCGGGTGTGTTCGATCTGGGCCGGCAAGGTGGCGAGGTTGCGCTGCTCCACGCTGAATTCCAGGACCACCCGCTGGCTCGGCAGCAGATCGAGCGGATCGGCATCCAGCAGTTCCGGGGTGATGTTGATGAACGCGGCGCTGTCGCCCAGCAGCCAGTCGGCATTCATGTTGGTGAGGGTGTTGTTGACGACCTTGACGCAGGCCTCGAATTCGTTGGTGATGCGCGCCGAACTGGCGTTCTCGTCGTGGCGGTAGAGCAGTTCGTGGCCCACTACCCGGCGCTTCATGTCGAGGATCGGTTGGCGGCCGATGTAGGCACGATCGTGCGGCGGCATTTCCGATTGGGTGTCCGTAACGGCTAACGGCATGGTGGCGTGTTCTCGCAGCATTTTAAAATCCCAGGCTTTCCAGGAGACGGTCTACTTGTTCCTGGGTTGCCGCCACATCGTCGCGGCGGGCGGGGTCGATCACCGGGCCGTCGAGCAGGTCGCCGGCGCCGCCCACCCTGATTTCGGCGGGGATCGCCGTCACCAGCAGTTGCAGCATCTCCTGCTCCATCTTCTGCGCCAGCGCGACGACCTTGTTGATGACCTGCCCGGTCAAATCCTGAAACTCCTGGGCCATCATGATTTCGTGCAAATGGGCATGGCTCTTCCGCGCCCGTTGCGGGATTTCCCGCATGAACTCGTGCGTGTCCCCGGCCAGTTGGCGGAATTCCCCGACGTCGAGGCGGTTGGCGTAGAGCAGTGCCCAGCGTCGGTCGAGCATCCTCGCCTGGTCTTCGAGGGAATCCTGAAGCGGGCGAATTTTTTCCAGGGCGTTGAGGGTGCGCGTCGCCGCCTGCTCCGAGAGGTTGGCGATGTAGGCCAGGCGCTCGCGGGTGTCGGGGATGTCTTTTTGCACCACCGCTTGCAAGGAACCGTCGTAGCCGAGTTGGCGCAAAGTGTCGTAGAGCTGGCGGGTCAGTTGCCCGACCCGCGAATACACCTCGCCGGAACTGGCCGCCGCGCCTGCTTCCGCAGGTAAAGGCGGCACGCTCTTGCGCGGAGATGGCAAGGCGATGCTGTCGAAGAGCGCTTCCAGTTCCGCGGAGTCGTTGTCGGTGAGCATTTCCATTTCTCCTAAAGCATGCCCAAGGTCTTGAAGATCTTGTTCAGCTTTTCTTCCAGCACGGCGCTGGTGAAAGGCTTGACGACATAGCCGCTGGCGCCGGCGCGTGCCGCCTCGATGATGTTTTCCTTTTTTGCCTCGGCGGTAATCATCAGCACCGGCAAATGCTTGAGCGCCGTATCCTGGCGAATCGCGCGCAGCAACTCGATGCCGGTCATGTTGGGCATGTTCCAGTCGGTAAGAACGAAATCGTATTTGCCGCTCTTGAGTTTGCCGAGGGCAGCCGCGCCATCCTCGGCTTCCTCGAAGTGGCTGAAATCGAGTTCCTTGAGGAGGTTGCGGACGATGCGCCGCATCGTGGAGAAATCGTCCACCACCAGGAATTTCATGTTCTTGTCGATCATTTCCCGTCCTGATTTGCAAGAATCCCCAGCCTGATTTTCCGTCCATGGTTCGACAGTGCTTTCCTGAGCAAAGTCGAAGGGCTCACCACGAACGGAAAATCACCCGAAACGTAGCCAATAACCGTTTGCCTTAAACCTGTCGAAGGGTGAACGGTCATTGGCTGACGATTCTTGTTAATCAGGCGGGGTCTTGATCCGTTCGCGGCGGCGGCCTCGTTATCGGCAAAGGTCCGGTTGCTCCAGACCAGAAGCACCGATAGGGCGATCAGTAATAACAGGCGAGTCAAGGTGCTCATGAAAATTTCCCGATATTGCGTTGTGTCGTTGCCCGGTCTGCGTCGCGTCTTCAAGCGCTGGCGGTGGGGAGCGGGGTGCCGGCCATGGCTGGTTATGCTGAAATCGCCGAATTTTCCATATTGTCTTGCCTGTCGTGAAAATCTCCCGCTCATCGCTTTTGCCGCCGAGTTGCGCTAGGCGGAATGGGCGATGTTTCTCAGGCTGCGCACGCAGCCGGGAGTCCAGTCGTCGGGGCGGTCGGGCGGCGCGGCGAGTTGCATCAATTTCCATCCCTTGCAGGAATCGGAAAATTTCGACCAGTGGAGATTGGTTGGGCAATTCCCCTGGGTGTCGCTCATCACGTAGACGTGGCGGCATTCGCTTAAAAGTCGTGTGCCGTCCCAGTGTTCGCAAGTGCTACAGCATTGTTTGTCCAGTGAAAAGATTTCCAACATGCCCCCTCCCGCTGTTTAAG